>JANYFQ010000265.1 GCA_025362615.1 Hymenobacter sp.
AAGCGTTGGGCCAGCTCGCGGGCAATGGGCATGGCTTGCTGGGGCAGCTTCTCTTCGTTTTTGAGGATGCGCATCAGGTTCACCTTGGCCTCGGTGGCGGTGTAAAACCCGTTGGTGGCCACGCTGCGCAGCTGCGCGAGGCCTTTCTGTTTGTCGCCCTTCGGGAAAAACAGCAGCACCGGCCGCAGCAGCGGGTAGTTGTCGGGAATCCAGACGGCGTAGTAGTTAAACAGAGCCTGGCCGAACTGAAACTCCGGGCTCAGGCCGTTGGCCTCGTTGCTGCGCTGCACGTAGGTGAGCGAGCGTTTGCTGCTCACGGTGGCCTTGCGCCAGTCGCGGCGCTCGGCGTGCAGGCGGGCGTGGAAACCGTGGGCCGCCGCCAGAAAAAAGCAGGCCTCGTAGTTGTTGTTGTCGGCCCGGTACAGGGTTTCGGCCTTCGTGATGGCCGTGTCCATGTAAGCAAAAAAGGCGCGGTCGTACTGCTTGGTCTGGGTGTTGGTGGGCACGATTTTCCACCACGTGTTCAGCCCCAGCATGAAGTACGCCATCGGGTGGTTGGGGTAGCGGCGGCGCAGGGAACGAAACTGCTTCTCGGCCCGGTCGTACTTGAAATTGTAGAGGTTATGCACGGCCCCGTCCAGCTCTACCTGAATGTCTTTGTCGAGCAGCAACCAGCCTTTGGTGTCTACGGCGGCGGGCAGTACGCCCACCGTATCGAGCACCACCGTCGGGATGGGCGCGGGCCGAAACGTAGTATCGGCTACTTGCCCGGCGGCCCTGCGGGGCAGCGCAAACAGTAACAGGCCGAAGCAGCAAGCGAGAAAGCGCGTCATGGGCAGAAAAAAGTCCTGGCGGGGCCACCGACTGGGGTATTTGGGGGAGCTAAAAGTACGAACGGCGGCGGGCTGTGGCCTAGCTTTGGCCCGTGGGCCGACTCCGGCAACCGCTGTCTGGTGTTGCCAGGCGGCCCGTAATCAGTTCTTTAGTATCAGTACGTAAAGCAAAGGCTTTGCGCTAAGCATTGCCCTTCCTAATCTTCGCACCGCATGGATTTACTGCATTCTCTTTGCCGCCTGCCCGCGCCGTCGGGCAACGAGGCGGCCCTTGCCCGCTTCGTTCTGGCCTACATTCACAAGCAGCAAGGCACCTGGCTTGTTCAGCCCGAAATACTTGCCGATGAGCGGTTTCAGGATTGTATTCTGCTCGTGTTCGGGCAGCCGCGTACGGCCGTATTCGCTCACCTCGACAGCATTGGCTTCACCGTGCGCTACGGCCGCGAGCTGGTGCCCATTGGCGGGCCAGTGCTCGAAGCCGGTACCCGGCTGGTGGGGGAGGACAGCCAGGGGCCAATCGACTGCTTGCTGGTGGTGGACGACGAAACCGGACGGCCCGAACACGATTTCCACCGCGAAATCGAGCGCGGCACTGAGCTGACCTTCTACTGCGACTTCCGCGAAACCGAAACCACCGTCCAAAGCTGCTACCTCGACAACCGCCTCGGCGTGTACAACGCCCTGCGCCTGTGCGAAACCCTGACGCATGGTGCCATTGCCTTCTCGTGCTGGGAAGAGCACGGCGGCGGCGCGGTGGCCTACCTGGCCCGCTACCTGCACGAAACCTACGGCCTGCGGCAGGCCCTGATTTCCGACATCACCTGGGTCACGGCGGGCGTAACGGCCGGGGCCGGCTGCGTCATCTCCCTGCGCGATTCGCTCATCCCGCGCCGCGCTTACGTCAACCGCATCCGCGCCATTGCCGAGCGCTCGGGCCTGGCCTTTCAACTTGAAGTTGAAGGCTCCGGCGGCTCCGATGCCGCCGAGCTGCAACGCGCCGCCGCGCCCTGGGACTGGTGCTTCGTGGGCGCGCCCGAAGACTACGTGCATTCGGCCAACGAGTTGGTGGACAAGCGGGACATTGCGAGTATGCTGGCTCTGTACCGGGTTTTGATGCAAGAATTGTGAATGAGGACTTAAGAACTTAGTGTTTAAGGACTTAGTGGATTGGAAATATTTTGTTCCAATTCACTAAGCCCTAAGTCCCTAAGCCCTAAAACCCAATCAGCCCTATCTTTGCCGACCTTTGCGGGCGCTGTGCCCGGTTTTTGTTTACCTCTTTTTTCGTTTTTTTCATGACGCCATACCTCTACGCAGTGCCCGCGCTGGGCCTGTTTGCGCTGCTTTATACCTGGCTCCGGGCGGGCTGGGTCGTCAAACAGCCCGCCGGCAACGAACGCATGACCACCATCGCCGGCTACATCGCCGACGGGGCCATTGCCTTCCTCAAAGCCGAATACAAAGTGTTGGCCCTGTTTGGGTTGATTGCCGGGGCTTTCCTGTTTTACCTGGGTTCGGTGGGCGAAAAATCCAGCCCGGTCATCGTCATCGCCTTCGTGATTGGGGCCGTGTTTTCGGCCCTGGCCGGCTACATCGGGATGCGGATTGCCACCAAGGCCAACGTCCGCACCGCCGAGGCGGCCCGCACCAGCCTGAGCACGGCCCTCAACGTGTCGTTTTCGGCCGGCTCCGTAATGGGCATGGGCGTGGCGGGCCTGGCCGTGCTGGGCATGGGGTCGCTGTTCATCGTGCTCTACCAGGTGTTTGTGCTCAACGTCGGCGGCAACGCGGCCGGCATCGACATGGAGCGGGCCCTTGAAGTGCTGACCGGCTTCTCGCTGGGTGCTGAGAGCATTGCGCTGTTTGCCCGCGTGGGCGGTGGCATCTACACCAAAGCCGCCGACGTGGGGGCCGACCTCGTGGGCAAGGTCGAGGCCGGCATTCCCGAAGACGACCCCCGCAACCCCGCCACCATCGCCGACAACGTGGGCGATAACGTGGGCGACGTAGCCGGCATGGGGGCTGACTTGTTCGGCTCCTACGTGGCCACCATCCTGGCCACGATGGTGTTGGGCCGCGAAATGACGACGCTCGGCGCGCCCGTCATCCGCGACGATTTTAACGGCCTCTCCGCCATTTTCCTGCCGATGGCCATTGCCGGCATGGGCATCCTGGCTTCGCTGATTGGCATTCTGTGCGTCCGCGTCAAGGAAGGCGGCAACGTGCAAGGCGCCCTCAACCTGGGCAACTACATCTCGGTCGTGGTGTCGGGCATTGCCTCGTACTTCCTCATTAAGTGGATTTTGCCGTCGGGCCAGTTTGAAATCCGGGGCGTGAGCTTCGACGGAATGCACGTCTTCTACGCCGTGCTCGTGGGCCTCGTGGTGGGCACGTTGATGTCCATCATCACCGAATACTACACCGCCATGGGCAAGCGCCCCGTGAACAGCATCGTGCAGCAAAGCAGCACCGGCCACGCCACCACCGTCATCGGCGGGCTGGCCGTGGGCATGGAAAGCACCGTGCTGCCCATCCTCGTACTGGCCGCCGGCATCGTGCTCAGCTACGGCGCGGCCGGCCTCTACGGCGTGGCCATTGCCGCCGCCGGCATGATGGCCACCACCGCCATGCAGCTTGCCATTGACGCGTTTGGCCCCATCGCCGACAATGCCGGCGGCATCGCCGAGATGTGCGAATTGCCGAAGGAAGTGCGCGAGCGCACCGACATTCTGGATGCCGTGGGCAACACCACCGCCGCCACCGGCAAGGGCTTCGCCATTGCTTCGGCTGCGCTCACCTCGCTGGCCCTGTTCGCCGCCTTCATGGGCACGGCCAAAATCACGAGCATCGACATCAGCAAGGCCCCCGTGCTGGCGGGCGTGTTCGTCGGGGCGATGATTCCCTTCATCTTCTCGGCCCTGGCCATTGCCGCCGTGGGCCGCGCCGCCATGGCGATGGTGCAGGAAGTGCGCCGGCAGTTCCGCGAAATCAAGGGCATCATGGACGGCTCGGGCAAGCCCGAGTACGAGAAGTGCGTGGCCATCAGCACCCAGGCCGCCATCCGGGAGATGATTTTGCCGGGCGCGATTGCGCTGCTCGTGCCCATCGTGGTGGGCTTCGGCTTCCGGGGCGTGTTCGCCAACGCCTCGTCGGCCGAGGTGCTGGGCGGCCTGCTGGCCGGCGTCACGGTGTCGGGTGTGCTCATGGCCATGTTCCAGAGCAACGCCGGCGGTGCCTGGGACAACGCCAAAAAATCGTTCGAAAAAGGCGTGATGGTGAACGGTAAAATGGAATACAAGGGCAGCGAGGCCCACAAAGCCTCCGTCACCGGCGACACCGTGGGCGACCCCTTCAAGGACACCAGCGGCCCAAGCATGAACATTCTCATCAAGCTCATGAGCATCGTGAGCCTGGTCATTGCCCCGCACATCGCCGTCAAAACCGGCGAAACCGGTGCTGTGCCCGCCAAGCCCCGCACCGAAGCCTCGGTGCGCCCGCAGGTGCGCTTCGCCGCCAACGCGGCCGAAAGCGGCCTGCGTGTGGTCAGCACGGCGTTGCGCGTGGTGAAGTAAGGTGTTGTTTTTGAGTTGAAATGAAGAAGGGCGGCCCGTATGGGTCGCCCTTCTTTTGGTTTTGAAATACTGCAAAACGCCG
>JANYFQ010000281.1 GCA_025362615.1 Hymenobacter sp.
AGCAGCTCCATTTGCAGCCGCCCGGAAAAGTCGTGCTTGAGGTTCAGGCCCGTCTGGTAGGTGTCGAACTGCATCCGCTCGCGGCCATCGTAGGCAATGAAAACCCGCGTAAACTGATTGGTGCCGGTTGAAAACGTGGCCTGACCGGTTTCGGGCGCGAAGCGGTAGTCGTTGTGCGCCACCACACCGAGCAGGCCCAGGGTGGTCCGCTGCATGTCGTCCTTCCGGCCCAGGCCGATATTCACAAACGCCTGCGCGTCGTAGAACGTGGGGTTGTAGCCGCCCTGGGCCTGTTTCAAGGAGCGCAGCACGTACTGCGCGTTTTTGTAGCGCACCCCGGCCAGGTAACTCACGCGGCCGTTGGCCGAGCGGGCTTCGGCGTGGGCCGCACCGCCCACCAGGCTGCCCGTGAGCGAGGCGGCAAATTTCTCGGGCGTTTTGTAATCCACGCTCAGCACCGAGGCAAGCTTGTCGCCGTACTTGGGCTGCCAGCCGCCGCTGCTGAATTCGACTTGCTTCACCAAATCGGGGTTGATAAAGCTCAGCCCCTCCTGCTGGGCCGAAGTCACGAGGAACGGCCGGTAAATCTCGAAGCCGTTGACGTACACCAGGTTCTCGTCGTAGTTGCCGCCGCGCACGTTGTACGTGCTGCTCAGCTCGTTGTTCGACACCACGCCGGGGAGGGTCTTGAGAATGGCGTTAAAATCGCCAAACGGCGAGGGAATTTCCTTGGCCGAGCGCGGGTCGATGCGCGTGATGCTGACCTGTTCGCGGGTGTCGGCCTGGTTGGAGCGGCCCGTGACGCGCACGTTGCTCAGGGCCTTGGTGTCCAGGCGCATGGTCAGGCGCAAGGGTTTGCCGGCCTCGGCGGGCAGCCGCAGCGGCTGCCGCAACGTGACGAACCCTAGCCGGCGCACCACCAACACCACGGGCTGGCCCGTGGCCGGCACCCGCACGGGCAGCGCAAACGTGCCGTCGGCGGCGGTGTTGGTGCCGCCGGGTTGGCCCTCCACTCCCACCGCCGCCAACTCCAGCGGCTGCCCGCTGGCATCGCGCAACGTACCGATGAGGGTCACGAGCGCGCCCGGCATGGTTTGCTCCGGGCCGGGAACCTGCGCCCGAACCGTAATCACGGACAACGGCCCCAGGGCCAACCCGCCCAGCAAGCCCAGGCGGCACGCAACTTTCCGAATAACTGGCACTGACGGCAATGGCAACGTAAAGGGTTGTTTCACGGGGCGAAGAACGAGCTAGCGGCCCAACTATTGCCAACGGCCGGCGGCTACCGCCTCCATCTCCAGGCCGGCTAGGTGGTCGCGCAGCCGGGCCAGCGTAACCACCGGCCCCTCGGGGGCGCTGAACACGAAATTGCCCGCTACCAGCACGTCGGCCCCGGCTTCGACCAACGGACCGGCGTTGTCCATGTTCACGCCGCCATCTATTTCAATCAGGGCATCCGAGCCGGTATCAAGCAGCAGCTCGCGCAGCTTAGCCACTTTTTTCAGCGTATTTGGAATGAAGGCCTGCCCGCCGAAACCGGGATTCACCGACATCACCAACACCACGTCGAGGTCGGCGGCAATGTCTTCGAGCAGCGACACGGGCGTGGCCGGGTTCAGGGCCACCCCCGCCCGGCAGCCCAGCTGCTTTATTTGCTGCACCACGCGGTGCAGGTCCGGGCAGGCTTCGTAATGCACCGTAATGCTGCTGGCCCCCGCGTCGCGGAAAGCCGCGAGGTAATGCTGGGGCTCCTCAATCATGAGGTGTACGTCGATGGGTTGCTTGGCGTAGCGGGCCACGGCTTGCAGCACGGGCAGGCCGAACGAGATATTGGGCACAAACCGGCCGTCCATCACGTCAAAGTGCAGCCAGTCGGCGGCGCTGGTGGCCAGCCGCTCGGTTTCGGCTTGCAGGTTGGCCAGGTCGGCGGCGAGGAACGAGGGGGCCAGCAAGGGCGTGCGACGGGGTGCATTCATGGGCACGAAGATACTGCCACCGGGCGCTCGTTGAATACGGGCCGCCCCCGGCTCAGACGCTACTTTTGTGGCGGGCCGCCGGGCCTGCTTTCCTTGCCTACGCCGCCCTTACCGGGCGGCTTTTTCCCCTCCCCCGTTTTCTCCGTGCCTCACCTCGTCCCCCTGCTCATTCGCGGCATCAACAACCTCTCCGATGCCCGCTACTGCGCCGGCATGGGTGCCGATAAACTGACGTTCATCCTCGACCCCAGCCAGCCCGGCCACCTCGATACCAAAGCCGTAAAAGAGTTGGCCGGCTGGATTGCCGGAGTTGAACTGATAGGTGAGTTCGACCAGCTCAGCGCCCACCAGATTAACGCCATAG
>JANYFQ010000324.1 GCA_025362615.1 Hymenobacter sp.
AACCCCCAACCCCCAACCCCGAAAACTCACCTTCCCCCCCTACTCCACCACCAGCCGCTGGCACCGGGTGCCGGCGCTGCTGCTCAGGCGCAGCAGGTACACGCCCGGCGGCAGGCCCGCCGTGGGCAGCGTGCCCGTGGCCTGCCCGTCGGCCACGGCCAGCGCCCGCGCCGGGCGCAACACCCGGCCCAGGGCATCGAGCAGGGCGGCCGTGGGCGGCGGGCCGGCGGCGGCGGGCAGGCGGAGGCTTACGGCGGCGGCCCCGCCCGTGGGGTTGGGGTAGAGGGTTGCAGCGGGTGAGGCCAGGGCCGGGGCGGTGGCCAGGGTGCCGGTGTTGAGGCGGATGCCGACGAGGCTGTTTCGTTCGTCCACTGTTATGATATCAGGGCGGCCATCGGCGTTCACGTCCGCTAACGTCAGGTCCCAAAGGGTTCCAATAAAACCGCTGCGGTCGTAATAAGTAGTTCGGGTGGTGGCAAAGGCTCCGGCTGGTCCGGCGGCCAAGCGTACGCTTATGGCTCCAGTAGGGGTGGCCGTCACGAGGTCGGGGCGGCCGTCGGCATTTACATCCACCACCGCCACGCTTGTGGGGTCGTTGTCCGTGGGATAAGAGGCGTAAGTGGCGGCAAAGGCTCCGGCGGCTCCAGCAGCCAGGCGGACAATTACGTCATCAAACTGATTGCTGGTCACCAAATCGGGGCGGCCGTCGCCGTTTACATCCGCTACCGCAAGCGACCGAATATATGACAGCGCCCCGTAGCTCACACTAGATAAGAAGGTGCCCGGCACTACCGGGTTGGCTAAGCCCACTCCCACATCGATATACCCGATGGGGGCCAACACAATGTCGGGACGACCATCAGCGTTCACATCAACCAGCGCCATGTTGACGTGGGTGATGCCGGGGTGTAGGGCGCTGGTGGTGGCAACAACAAAAGCCCCGGCGGCCCCGGCCGCCAGGCAGACCCCAAGCCCCCCGCCACTGGCCGTTACAAGGTCGGGGCGACCGTCGGCGTTCACGTCCGCAACCGCCACGCTGTTCGGGCCGGTACCAACAAGGTAGTCGGTGCGAGCCAACTCAAAACGACCCGGCACAGCGGAATCGGCCAGGCGTACGCTGACGCTATTACCGGCAGTATTGGCCGTCACCAGGTCGGGACGGCCATCGCCGTTCACGTCCGCTACGGCCAAGCCGGATGGAGCAAAACCGGTGTAGTAGTCCGTAAAAACAGGGTCGAAGTTGCCGGCGGCCCCACTTGCCAAGCGGACGCTCACGGTATTAACGCCCCGGTTGGCCGTTATCAGGTCGGGGCGGCCGTCGGCGTTTACGTCGGCTACGACTATGCACCTGGGGTTGCCGCCCGTGGCGTAGTCGGTGCGGGTGTTGGAAAAACCCTGCCCCGCCGCCGGCCCGGCCACCCCCAGCGCCAACGCTACCAGGCCCAACCGCCCCACCCGGCCCGCGCCGGCAACGAAGAAATGCGTCATCATCCAAACAAGTAAGGCGTGAACGCCGGGCAGCCCGGCCGGGTGCGAAGATAGGGCGGCCCCGCCCGTAGGGCCAAAGAGGGCCGCCTGCCGGCCCGACCTCACGGCTTTTTGATTGAATAAGAAAGCCGTGAGGCAACCCGCAACCTCACGGCTTTTTGAATGAGCGGAAAACCCGTGAGGCAACCCGCAACCTCACGTATTTTTGCGCCGCGCCAAAACCCGTGAGGTTTCCATCGGGGCCATGCCTTCCCCTCCCCCATCCCATGAACTACGCCCCCGATTTGCGGGCCGTGCGGGCCTACTTCGGCCTCAGCCAGCCCGCCCTGGCCCCCTGGCTGGGCCTGAGCCGCGCCCTGCTGGCGAGCGTCGAAACCGGCCGCGAGGCCCTGCCCGCCCACGCCCGGCCCTGGCTGCGCCCCTGGCTGGCCGCCCTGGCCCTGCCCGACCCCGCCGCCGCCCCCGCCTTTTCCGCCGCGCCCGACCTGCCCGGCCCCGACCCCGGCCCCGACCCCGGCCCCGACCCCGCCACCGGCCCGCCCGCCGTGCTCGCCCGCCTGGCCGAGTGCCGCTACCAAGCCCAGCGCCTGGGCCAGCAGCGGGCCGCCCTGCTGGCCGCCCACCGCCACGCCGCCCGCCGG
>JANYFQ010000342.1 GCA_025362615.1 Hymenobacter sp.
CTCCTGGCCCGTGCTGGCTACTAGCGGGCCTCTGGCCCGCACCCCAGGCCAAAATCGCAAAACCGTCCGGGTAAAACCGTTCAACGATTGGGGGCCAGAGGCCCCCTGGTAGGCGGCACGGGCCAGGAGGCCCGCGCCAAAACGCTACTGCGTAACAGCAGTAAAATAATTCCCCCTCAAAATATCTTAAACATGGATGCCCGTTACGCCACGCCCCAAAAGCTTTTCAGCGGAGAAATGCAGTTTGTTGTACCGCTGTTTCAGCGCTCGTACAGTTGGAAACTAAAACAGTGGAAGGCGCTGTGGGACGACCTGCTGGTGCTGCCCGAGATGGAGGCTTCCCGGCAGCACTTCATCGGCTCGGTGGTGATGCATCCGACCAATACCGTGCCCACCGGCGTGAGCAAATACGCCGTCATCGACGGGCAACAGCGCCTCACGACCCTGTTTGTGGTGCTGGTGGCGCTGCGCGACACCGCCCACGCCTGCGGCGAAACCCGCCTGGCCGAGCGCATTACCGACACGTACCTGGCCAACAAGTACGCCCCGGCCCACGAGCGGTACAAACTGCTGCCCACGCAAGCCGACCGGGCCGCTTTCCGGCAGATTGCCGACCACGCCCCCGGCACCGCGCCGGTGCCCGGCCTCATCACCGAGGCTTTCGGGTATTTCCGGCAGCAACTGAGCACCTGGGTGAAAAACACGCCCGAGCGGGCCGAAGAAATGCTGCGCCTCGTGCTGGAACGCCTGTCCCTGGTGAGCATCACGCTCAACGACGACGACGACCCGTACCTGGTGTTCGAGAGCCTCAACGCGAAGGGAATGCAGCTCACGGCCGCCGACCTCATCCGCAACTACTTGTTCATGAAGATTCATCCCGACCGGCAGGATGCCCTGAATGAGCAGTATTGGATGCCGATGCAGCAAGCCCTGGGCGACTCGCTCACGGCCTTCATCTGGCATTACCTGATGCGTAACGGCGGCAACGTGCCGCAATCGGACGTGTATTTGTCGTTTCGCAAAGCCACCGCCCGGCGCGACGTGCCCGAAGTGCTGGCCGAACTGGCCCGCTTTGCGCCCACTTACGCCCGAATGCTGCGCCCCGAGCTGGAAACCCAGCGGCCAGCCGTGCAAACGGCCTTGTTGCGGCTGCACCGCACCCGCCTCACGGTGGCTTACCCGCTCATCATGCGTTTCTACGACCAGGTGTGCCACCACGAGCAGATGGCCGAAAGCACCTTGCTGGCCGTGCTGGCTGTGTTGGAAAACTTTGCGCTCCGCAGCTTTATGGCGCGGCGCGGGGTGGGCGGGGCCAACAAATCGATGCAAACGCTGGCCACCCGCACCAACCACCTCGACCAGCAACCCGATGCCTTGCTGACGGACATTCGCACCTACCTCGCTACCCAAAATTACCCCAGCGATGCCGACGTGCGCAAGGCGCTGGAAGAGCAGCCGCTTTACCACCACGCCGGCGAGCGCCACACCCGCACCAAGCTGTTGCTCGACACGCTCGAAGCGGCCTTCAATCCGAAAGAAACGGTGGACTTGAAGGGCCTTACCATCGAGCACATCATGCCCCAAACGCTCACGCCTGCCTGGCGGGCGGCCCTCGGCCCCGACGCCGACCGCGACCACCAACTGCTGCTGCACAGCCTGGGCAACCTCACGCTCACGGGCTACAACAGCGAATTGTCGAACTCGGCGTTTGAAGAGAAGCAGCAGCACTACGCCAGCAGCAACGTCGGCCTGAACGCCGAGCTGGCCACGGCCCCGGTCTGGGATGCCGCCGCCATCCGTGCCCGTGGTGTGCGCCTGGCCCAGCGCATCCTGGAGCGCTGGCCATCGTTCGCGCCCGACGACGCGGCGCTGGCCGGCGATGTGGCCGCGCCCCGCGCCGTCAGCGTCCGCCCCGTGTCGGTAGTGCTGGGCGGGGAGCGCCGGGCCGTGGCTACCTGGATTGAGGTGGTGACGGCCACGGCCCAACTCGCCGCCGATTACGCAGGCCCTGGCCTGTGGGCCCGTTTGCAGGCCAGCAAACCGAACTATTTCAACCAAGACCCGAGCGTGTTGAGCAGCCCCAAACTGGTTGCGGCTGGCTGCTACTACGAAGGCCACAACAGCGCCGACGGCCACCGCCGCAACTGTCGCACTGTGCTCGAAGCAGCTGGCATTGCGGGGGGCGAGTGGCGAGTAGAAACTGCGAACGAAAGCTAAACAACTTTTCAAATGCCTTTCCCTCGTTTTCCTCTCCAAAGTTTCGGGCTGCTGCTCGTAGCCGCCAGCCTGCTCGGCGGCTGCAAGAAAGACCCCGCCCCGGCGGCTCCGGCTCCGCCCGTGGTGGTGCCGCCGGTGGTGCCGCCCCCGGTGCCGCCCGCACCGGCCGCCGACACGGCGCAGTACGGCATACCCTTCGGCGGGGTGCCGGCCCGCGAGGATGCCGTCATCTACCAGGTCAACATCCGGGCGTTTAGCGCGGGCGGCAACCTGGCCGGCGTGCTGGCGCGGCTCGATTCCATCAAGGCGCTGCACGTTAATGTGGTGTATTTGATGCCCATTTACCCTGTGGGGCGGGCCGTGGGCGGCCGGCCGGCCTACAACTCGCCCTACGCCGTGGCCGACTACCGCGCCGTGAACCCCGAATTTGGCTCCCTGACCGACCTGCGGGCGCTGGTGGACGCGGCCCACGCCCGCCAAATGGCCGTCATGCTCGATTGGGTGCCCAACCACACCGCCTGGGCCCACCCCTGGGTGACGCAGCACCCCGATTGGTACCGGCAAGACGCGGCGGGTAACATACTAGCTGTGAGCGCGGGCGGCAACACTTTCCGCGACGTGGCCCAGCTCGACTTTGGCAACCAGGCCATGCGGGCGGCCCAAATTGCGGCCCTCAAGTCGTGGGTGCTGCGGGCCAACGTGGACGGCTTTCGCTTCGACTTCGCCGACTTCCAGCCCGCCGATTTCTGGCAGCAGGCCACCGACTCGCTCCGCGCCATTCGCAGCCACCGGCTGCTGCTGCTGGCCGAGGGCAGCCGCGCCGGCAACTTCGCCTCGGGCTTCGACTACAACTTTGGGTTTGGTTTCTACGATGCCCTCAAGCGCGTGTACCAGAGCGGGGCTTCGGCCACCACCTTCGACGGCCTCAACGCCCGCGAGTACGCCGGGGCCACGGGCACCCAGCAGGTGGTGCGCTACACCACCAACCACGACGTGAACGGCTCCGACGGCACCCCCGTGGCCCTGTTCGGCGGCGATGCGGGGGCCATGTCGGCCTTCGTGGTGGCGGCCTGCTACCGGAGCGTGCCGATGGTGTACAACGGGCAGGAAGCGGGCATGAGCCGGGGCATTCCCTTCCCCTTCACGACGGTGAAAGTGAACTGGAACGCCCGCCCCGACATCACCCGCGCCTACCGGGCGCTGCTGGCCGCCCGCGCCGGCAGCCCCGCCCTGCGCCACGGCAGCGCCGCGCCGTACAGCACCGCCGACGTGTGCGCCTTCGTCAAAACCGCTGGCACCAGCCAGGCCCTGGTGCTGGCCAACGTCCGCAACGCCACCCGCCCCTTCGTACTGCCCGCCGCCCTGGCCAACACCACCTGGACCGACGCGCTGACGAATACCCCCCTGACGCTGGGCACCGACGTGCCGCTGAACGCCTACGAATACAGGGTACTGACGCGGTAGGGGCTAAATTGCTAGTGTTGGGTGTTGAATGCTGAATGCGGTGGCGCTGGTTTTGGCGAAGTTGGGGCTTGCGCCACCGCATTCAGCACTCAGCATTGCCACGCGGCGGCACGGCGAAGGCGGGCCGCACCATTTTCCAAATCAACTCGGCATACGGCTTGCCGTCGAGCATCCGCCAAAGAATGCCGGGGTGGGGCTGGGCCTGCACGAAGGCGGCCAGGGCTTTGCGGTCGGAGCGCAGGGGTTCGGCGGCGGGCAGGGCGGCGCGGGCGGCGGCTTCAAGGGCGGCGTAGCGGGCCTCAAGGTCGGCGATGGTGGCCTTGACCCAGGCGTAAAACTCGTCGGGCACCCGCTCGAGGAGCGGGGCAAAGGACTGGCCGGTGGCCAGGTATTCCCAGATGTTGAGGCTCGAAACCTGGCTCAGGATGCGGTGCAGGCGGGTGTACTCGGCAAACTTGACCTTGAGGCGCAGGCCCGCCGTGGGGTAGCGCAGCACCACGCCCTCGGCCGCGTCGTGGTCGAGGGCGCGGGCGGCGGCGGGGTGGGGCAGGGCCGGCAGCTCGGCCACCACGGGGAAGCCCGTGGTGGTGGGCAAGTGGCGCGGCTCGCGGCCGGTGGCAGTGTCCACGACGGCCAGCAGGATGAGTTCTTCGCGGGGGCCGTAGTCGAGCACGATGCGGTTTTCGGGGTAGATGATTTCGAACAAATACGTCTGGCTGCGGTCGAGGCCCGGCAGCAGGTGGGCGTATTTGGCGTACAGCAGCGCCGTGGCCCGCCGCGCCTGCTCGCCCGTAAAGGAGCCACGGGTGGCAATGGCCGCCACGCCATCGGCCCAGTACAAAATCCCCAGCGAGCCATCGAGCTTGTCGAACACTTGGAACGGCTCGTCGGGCAGCACCGGGTTCGGTCCCAACTCGTCGAGGTTGAAGAACTTCTCGAACGGCCGCGCCACGGTTCGGCCCTGTCCGTCCACTATCAGGCCCCGGCAGCGGCGCGTCCATTCGGTCCAGTGGCTTTCGTACTGGGTTTTGGGGGTGTAGTTGAAGATGAACAAATCGGCCGTGGGGTGCGGCTGGCACCGCACGTAGCCGGCGGCGATGAGGGCGGCGAGTTCGGGGGGCAGGGGCGGCATTTTTTGGTTTCTTGTTTCTTGTTTCTTGTTTTCAAGGCGGCAAGCTCGCACAGAGTTCACCGAGTTACACGGAGTTTGCCCGGCTGCCTCGCAGGGCTTGGCAAGACTTGGGTTTTAGACGAGAAACGAGAAACAACCCGCCTACCGCGAAAACACCACCACCCCATACGGGGCCAGCGCCGTGCTGCCGGCCCAGGCGTAGCCGTCGCGCGGCGCGGCTTGCCCCGTCATCCCCAGGCTGTCAAAATCCCCAAACGAGCCGTCGTAGCCGCGCCAGTCGGCGTTGAAGCGGCAGGGCCAGTCGCCGCCGGCGGGCAGGCCGATGGTGTAGCTGTCGTAGGCGCGGTCGGCGAAGTTGGCCAGCACGACGGTGGCATCGCCCGGCCCGTCTTCGGCGTCGGCCCAGCGCACGAAGGCCAGCACCTTATCCTCGTTATTGACGTGGAACACGCGGGTGTGCTGCCCGCCCAGGCCGCGGGTGGTGCCGCGCTGGTTGCGGCGCAGGGCAATCAGGTCGCGGTAGAGCTGCACGAGGCCGCCGAACTGCGCGGCGCGGCCCCATTGCAGCGGCTCAGTGTCGTTGAAGGCCCCGTCTTCCAGAAACTCCTGGCCCTGAAACAGCATCGGAATACCGGGGCTGCTGAGCACGAGGGCGGCCCCGAGCACGGCCCGTTTTTTCGGGTACCAGGCATCGGCCGCGCCGGGCATTATTTCTTCGGGCACCCGGCTGTGGCCGTTGGCCACTTCGTCGTGGCTTTCGGTGTAGATGACGCGCTGCAACGCCTGGCCGTTGTAGGCGTGGGTGAGGGCATCGGCCACGGCGGGCAGGTCGCGGTCGGCATCCTGGGGCGTGGTGATGGCCCGGCGCAGGGTGCCCACGAAGCCCGCATCCCACTGAGCGGCAAAGCCCTGGCCGCCCTCGGCGGTGGGCCGGGTGATGGCGGGGTTGCCCTGCAAATCTTCGGCGATGGTGATTTTCCAGGGCTGCCTGCGCTGAATTTCGGTGTTCACCCGGCGCATCAAATCCCAGCCGTCGGGCAGTTCGTGGTCGGGGTCGTCGGTGCCGTTCACACTGCGGATGTGCGTGATGGAGTCGAGCCGCAGGCCGTCGCAGCGGTATTCTTCGAGCCACATCAGGGCGTTGTCCACGATGTACTGGCGCACTTCGGGGCGGCCGTAATCGGGGCGGTTGTGGCCCCAGGGGGTTTCGGCCCGCCAGTCGTTGTAGAAATAAATGCCGCCCCGCTCGTCGCTTTCCTTCCAGCCGTCAAACTGCCACAGGTCCAAATCGCCCGGCCCGAAGTGGTTGTACACCACGTCGAGCACCACGGCCAGGCCGTGCCGGTGGGCCTCGCGCACCAGCGTTTTGAAGCCCGTCGGCCCGCCGTAGTCGCTTTCCAGGGCAAACGGGTTGGCAGGGTTGTAGCCCCACGAGCGGCTGCCCGGAAACTCGGTGGCCGGCAGCAGCTCAATGCAATTGATGCCCAAATCGCGCAGGTAGGGTAGCTTGTCAACCACGTCGTAAAACGTGCCCACCGCGTCGGCATTCGGGGCGTTGAAGGTGCCCACGTGCAGCTCGTAAATCACCAGCTCATTCCAGGCGGGCATCTGAAAACTGTCGTCCTGCCAGTCAAAATCTGGGTCGTGAATGACGGAGTTACCCGCCGAGTTCGTCATCTCGCGGGCGTAAGGGTCGTTGCGCTGAAAGGTGCCGCCGTTGCGAATTTCATACTTGTACTGCTGGCCCGGTTTGGCCCCGGCCACGTCGGTGGCCCAGTAGCCGTCGGCCTCGTGGGCGAGGGTGTTCTCGGTCCCGTTCCAGCCGTTGAAGTCGCCGACCACGGCCACGGCTTCGGCGTGGGGTGCCCACACCCGGAAGGTGGTGCCGGCGACGTGGGGCACCGCGCCCATACCGGGCTGGGGGGCGGGGGCGGGCACATTTGGGGCGGTGGGAGCTTGAGGAGTTGTTTTTTTAGCAGTCGGCGCCGACTTGGTTTTGGGAGCTGATGGGGAGGGCATGAGCGTGAGCAGGACACCCGCCGACGCGGCCGAACATACGGCCGTTGGCAAGCGGGAGGGTTGCTTACGTAAGGTCGAGCTTTTGGGTGACAGCCGCGCTTTCGGCCCTATCTTGCCGCCATGAAAACCCGTCCCAAACCCATTATTTTCGGCCTTTATCTCTGGACGCCCGACTACGGCTTCCGCTACGTGCACCCCGCCAACCGCCGCGCCTTCGAGCTGCTCGAACCCGTGGGCAAATTATTCGAGAAAATCGCCGAAGACCCCGAAGAAGACTGGCTCACGCTCCGCTACGACGAGCAGCAGTTCCTGCTCCGCCCCGAGCTGTTTCGGGAGCTGCACGGCCGCCGCCCCGCCTTCAGCTTCGGCGACGAAGTAGAGGAAATAACCCCCGCCGAGGCCGGCCGCTACCGCCACTTCGGCCGCATTTCCGACGTGTACTGGCACGATGCCACCGACACCGCAACGTACCAGCTGGTCGAGCGCAAGCGCAAAGTAGCCCGCGTGTTCACCGAAGGCGAGCTGCGGGCGGGATAGCCCCAGTGGTCGGGCGAATCCCGCGAAGCGGTTCGTCCGGCCACTGCCGTAGGCTGCCCCAGCGCACTCGTCGGACGAATCCCGCGAAGCGGTTCGTCCGACGAGTGGACGTAGGCTGCCCCGAAACGGCTTGGTTGCGAATTTAACGCGAGCCGTTCAAACCGCACTCGTCGGACGAATCGCCCGAAGGGCTTCGTCCG
>JANYFQ010000343.1 GCA_025362615.1 Hymenobacter sp.
TCGGTGTGGGCCCCGCCCAGCGGCTCCTTCACGATGCCGTCGACGAGGCCGGCCTTCTGCATGTCGGTGGCCGTGAGCTTGAGGGCCTCGGCGGCCTGCTCTTTGTAGTCCCACGAGCGCCACAGGATGCTGCTGCACGACTCGGGCGAAATCACAGAATACCAGGTGTTTTCGAGCATCAGCACACGGTCGCCGATGGCGATGCCCAGGGCACCGCCGCTCGCGCCTTCGCCGATGATGACGCACACGACGGGCACCTTCAGCAGGAACATTTCTTTGAGGTTGCGGGCGATGGCCTCGCCCTGCCCGCGCTCCTCGGCTTCGAGGCCGGGGAAGGCGCCGGGGGTATCGATGAGGGTGACGACGGGAATGTTGAATTTTTCGGCCAATTTCATCAGCCGCAGGGCTTTGCGGTAGCCCTCGGGGTTGGGCATTCCGAAGTTGCGGAACTGCCGCTGCTTGGTGTTGTGGCCCTTTTGCTGGCCGATGAACATGACGGGCTGCCCGTCGAGCTCACCGAGGCCGCCGACCATCGCCTTGTCGTCGCCGACGGTGCGGTCGCCGTGCAATTCCACGAATTTATCGGCCATGCCGGCGATGTAATCGAGGGTGTAGGGGCGTTCGGGGTGGCGCGAAAGCTGTACGCGCTGCCAGCGCGTGAGGTTGGCGTAGGTTTCTTTTTTGAGGGTCTGGATTTTGCCTTCCAACGCCTTAACTGCTTCGCTGACATCGACTTCTGACTCGGCGGCCAGCTTCTGCATTTCGAGGAGCTTGCCTTCGAGGGCGGCGATGGGTTGTTCAAAATCGAGCAGCATTCGGAGGGGGAGTAAGAGGGGCCGGGGTGGGTTGGGCGGGGCGCAAAGTTAGGGAAGTGAGCGGTTCGGGCGGTTCTTTGCAAATGGAGAGTTGGGGTTGGTGGGATATTTCGCACAGAGTAAGAAGGAGGAAAAGGAGTTTAAAAGAGGGAGTCCCTGAGCCATTGCCAGGCACCGGGCACCGAGCACTGACCGCCATGCCAGCCAACACGCTACTTATCATTGATGACGAGCCGCAACTGCGGCAGCTTTTGGCGCGGGTGCTGGAGCTGGAAGGCTACGCCGTGCTGCAAGCGCCCGATGCCCGGCGCGGCCTCGAAACGCTGCGCCAACACGCTGATGAAGTGCTGGTTGTGCTATCAGACGTGAAGCTACCCGACGGGCACGGCGTGGACCTGCTGCCCCGCTACAAAACCCTGGCGCCGCTGGCCGAAATCGTGCTGCTCACCGCCTACGGCACCGTGCCCGACGGCGTACAGGCCATGAAGGCCGGGGCCTTCGACTACCTTACCAAGGGCGACTCCGACGGGCAACTGCTGGCGGTGGTGGCCCGCGCCGCCGACAAGGCCCGCCTGACGCGGCGGGTGGCCGAGCTGGAACAACGCCTGGCCCTGCCCTACGATTTCGACAGCTTTATCGGGCCATCGGCGGCGCTGGGCCGCGCCACGGCCCTGGCCCGGCAGGTGGCCCCCACCGAGGCCACGGTGCTGCTCGAAGGCCCCACCGGCAGCGGCAAGGAGCTTTTTGCCCAGGCCATTCACGGCGCGAGCGGGCGGCGCGGGCGGCCGTGGGTGGCCGTCAATTGCAGCGCCTTCCCGAAGGAGCTGCTCGAATCGGAGCTGTTCGGCTACCGCAAGGGGGCATTTACGGGGGCATTGGCCGACAAAAAGGGGCTGCTGGAAACGGCCCACGGCGGCACCTTGTTTCTGGACGAAATCGGCGAACTGGCCCCCGAGGCGCAGGCTAAGCTGCTGCGCGTGCTCGAAACCCGGCAGTTCACCAGGCTCGGCGATACCCGGCCCACGGCCGTGGACGTGCGCCTGCTGGCGGCCACCAACCGCGACCTGCGGGCCGAGGCCCGCGCCGGACACTTCCGCCCCGACCTCTACTACCGCCTGGCCGTGTTCACCATCGCCGTGCCGGCCCTGCGCGAGCGCCCCGCCGACGTGGCCCCGCTGGCCCGGCACTTCGTGCGCCTGCTGGCGGCCAAGCTCGGCAAGCGCCTGCCCGGCCTCGACGACGAGGCCCTGGCCTGCCTCGGGCGCTACCCCTGGCCGGGCAACGTGCGCGAGCTACGCAACGTGCTGGAGCGGGCCGCCATCCTGGCCCCCGACAATCAGCCGCTGACGGCCGACGACCTGCCGCCCGAATTTCAACACCCCGCCGGCCTCGCCCCGCCCGACCCCGCCGACCCCACCGACCAGCGCCTGCGCACCGTGGAAGCCCGCCACATCGGGGCGGTGCTGCGGGCCACGGGTGGCAACAAAACCGAAGCCGCCCGGCAGCTGGGCATCGGCGTAAAAACGCTGTACCGCAAGCTGGAAGAGTACGGGGCGGGGTGAGGGGTTTTTGGTTTTGAGGGGTTGGGCGTTGGGCGTTCGGTTTTAGGTGTTCGGTTTTAGGTGTTCGGTTTTAGGTGTTCGGTTTTGGGTGTTCGGTTTTAGGTGTTCGGTTTTAGGTGTTCGGTGTTCGGTGTTGAGTTTATTCGCAGAGTTCATAGCGTCTGTCTAAACACCGAATACCTAAAACCCAACACCCAACACCTAACACCCAACACCTAACACCCAACACCCAACACCCAACACCCAACACCTAAAACCCAACACCCAGAACCAAGAACCAACTTACGTCATCATCTTCCGCAGCATTCGGCGGCCGTTTTGCAGGTGGCTTTTGACGAGCCCCAGGTCTAATTCCAGGGTGGTGGCGATTTGCTGGTACGAATATTCTTCCATAAAAAACAGTTCCAGGCAGCGGCGCTGGGCGGGCGGGAGTTGGGTGAGGGCGTGTTCGAGGGCTTGCAGGTTGGCCTCGGTGGCGTGGGCGGCTTCGGCTTCTTCCTGCTCATCGGGCAGATGCCGGACGGCGAGGATTTCCATATCCTGGGCTTCGGGCACGGCCAGCAGGCGGGGGCCGGCGGTGGGGCCGCTGCGCTTGCGGGCCCGCAGCTCCATCAGGCAAAAGTTGCGGGCCGTGGCGTAGAGCCAGGCCCCGAAATTGTCGGGTACGTGGGTTTTGAGCTTGTCGAGCAGCACTTCAAAGAGCTGCATGACGGCGTCTTCGGCATCTTCGTCGGGCGGGGCCAGGTAGCGGCGGCACACGGCGAAGGCATCGGGCAAGTGGCGGTCGTAGAGCAGGCCCAGGTCGGCGGGTTCGGCGTGCAGGCGGTAGCGGGCCAGCAGTTCCTGGTCGGAAGCAGCGGGCGGGGCAACGGACGACGAACGAGGCGAGAGCTGCATATACGGGCTGGCAAGATACGGGCGGGCAGCCAGTGGCCGTCGAATGGCCGGTAGGTCAGTGGTCGGGCGAATCGCCCGAAGGGCTTCGTCCGGCCACTGGCCGTTGAACGACTTGCAGTGGGTGAAGGGGACGGGCAAAAACCAAAAGCGTTATTCCCGACGCGAGCCGTCCAACGCCCAGTGGCCGGACGAACCCTTCGGGAATTCGCCCGACCACTGGGCTGCCGGTCGTGCAACGCAAAAGTGGTCGGACGAATCGCCCGCAGGGCTTCGTCCG
>JANYFQ010000358.1 GCA_025362615.1 Hymenobacter sp.
GTCGAGTCGGAACTGGCGGAGTTGGGCCAGGGTGCGGTAAAACGGTTGCCACAGCCGCCGGTTCAGGGCGGCTTGCAGCACCAGCATTCCGCCCAGCAGCAGGGCCAGTAGCAGGGCCTGCGCCGTGGCAATGCCCGAGAGCAGCTCGTCGTTTTCGACCAGCGAGCGGCGCAACAGCAGCCGGTAAGGTTGGCCCCGATACGTAATGGCGGCATCGAGCCGACGTTGCGCAATCACCTCGTGTTCAAGCATATCATAGCCCGTTGCGTTCGAAAAACGGTTGGGGGCCACCGGGCCGGGGGCGGCGGGGCGCAGGGTCAAATCCGGGTCGAGCAGTAAGAGCGGTGTCGGCCCGGCCGGTGCTTGCAACGTGGCCAACTGCTGCTGCACCTGTTGCTGCCGCAGCGTCAGGGCCTCGTCTACCTCGCGTCGGTTCAGGGTGCGCATCACGAAGTAGAACACGAACGTGCCGCCCAGCAACACTACCCCGGCATAGGCCAGAAAAGCCAGCGTAGTGCGGGTAAGAAGTTTCATAAATCGCTGACCTTGATGACGTAACCCACCCCGTACACGGTGCCGACATAATCGCCCGCGCCCACCTCCGCCAGCTTGCGCTTGAGGTTTTTGACGTGCGCGTACACCGTTTCGTAGTTGTCGAACGCCTCGGCGGCATCGCCCGACAGGTGTTCGGCAATGGCTCCCTTGCTCACCACCCGGCCGGGGTTGGCCAGCAGCAGCAGCAGCAAGTCGAACTCGCTGCGCGTGAGGGTGATGGGCACCGCGCCCACGGCGGCGGTGCGGGCCGGTACGTCCACCACGAGGTTGCGCAGGCGCACCGTGTTCTGGCCGCCGAAGCGCCGCCGCCGCACCAGGGCCGCGATGCGGGCGCCCAGCTCGGGCAGGTGGAAGGGCTTGGGCAGGTAGTCGTCGGCCCCCAGGCGCAGGCCCTCAATGCGGTCGTCGAGGGCGTTGCGGGCCGAGGTAATGATGACACCGTCAGCTTTTTGGCGACGTTGCAGCTCGCCCAGCAGGGCCAGGCCGTCGCCGCCCGGCAGCGTGAGGTCAAGCAGAATGCAGTCGTAGTCGTAGAGCAGCATTTTTTCCTGCGCCTGGTCGAAGGTCGTGGCTACTTCGCACACGTACTGCGGGCGCAGGTAGGCCACGAGGCTGGCCGCCATTTCGGGCTCGTCTTCGACGATGAGGAGTTTCATGTTTCGGGGGATTGGGGCCTGATGGCCGGTCTGGGACGTTTGGTTCTGGGCAAGTCGAAGTCGGAAAACAAATCTGCTGCCCTCCAACCATCCTCCAATTCGTTGCGGAAACTTTGGGTGGAAATACTTCCAAGCCTACTTTCCCAACCATGAAAAATCTGTTGATAATCAGTGCGCTGATTGCCATGGGCTACCAGGCACAAGCCCAAAAAATGAATACTGCCCAAGTGCCGGCCGTCGTGCGGGCCACGTTCAAGGCCAAATTTCCGACCGTCAAAACCAACACCTGGGAGAAAGAAGCCGGCGATTTTGAAGCCGGCTTCAAGCTGAACGGGGCCACGATGTCGGCCGTCATCACGCCGGCCGGGGTGCTCAGGGAAACCGAAACCGACATCGCCGTTGATAAGCTGCCCACCGCCGTGCGGGCCACGCTGGCCCGCGACTTCAAAACGGCCAAAGTCACCGAAGCCGCCACGCTGGTATCGGGCACGGGGGCAACGACTTACGAAGCCGAAATCAAGCAAAATGGCAAGACGCGCGACGTGGTTTTCAACGCCGACGGTACGGTAGTTAGATAGGGCCGCCGGCGCAGCCGCCGGTAGCTTACGCTGCGTTCGGCTGCGCCGGTTTGGGGCGGGCCGACTCGTAAACCACGAGCCCCACAAGCAGCCCAAAAAGCAGCAGCGAGGCCCCCTGGGTGCCGTAGCCCAGGCCGTGCTTTTCAGTGGGTTTGGTGAGCAGGTCGCCGAAAGTTGCGCCGAAGGGCCGGGTCAATACGAAAGCCACCCAGAAGAGCAGCACCCGCGAAATGGCGGTGAAGTAGTAGGCCAGCACCACCCCCGCCAGCAGGCTGCCGATGAGCAGCGCCCCGCCGCCGAAGCCGAGGCCGGAGTCGTCGGCCAGGAAGTCGCCGAGGGCCGTGCCCAGGGTGTTGGAAAACAGGATGGCGGCCCAGTAAAACAGCTCGCCCCGGCGGGTTTTGATGTCGGACACCGACAATGATTTTTCGCTCAGCCACCACATTCCCAGCACCGCCAGCAATATGCTGACCAGGATGGCCGAGCCCGTGGCGTAGCCCAGGCCCAGGGTGCGGTCCATGTAATCGGACATGGTGGTGCCGGCCGTGCTCGTGGCCAGAATGACGCTCCAGTACAGGGCCGGAACGTAGCGGGTGGCGGCTAACTGCCCGAGCAGCATCGCAATAAAAAAGCCGATAAAAAGTAGGGAGCTAACGCCGTAGCCCACGTTCAGGGTTTGGGCCAGCAGGTCGCCGGCGGTTTCACCGAGCGTGGTGGCTACGATTTTGGTGGCCCAAAAGAGCAGGGTGATGGCGGGGAGTTTGCTCATGAAGCGAAACGCTAATTTAATGTTGCCGGGCCTACTTCCATCACCCGAAACGTGCCGGCGGCTACGCTGCGGCGGGGCCGGGGCATGGCGACAGTGGGGGCTGGCGCGGGGCCGTAGTCGGCGGTGGGTAAATACAGGCGGTGGGTGGCGGGGTCGAGGGTGAGGGTGCGGGCACCGGGCGCGGTGGTCAGGGTTTGGGCCACCGGGAAGCGGCCGGCCTCGGTTGCGTCGGTGCGAACGACGGTGAGGGTGCCATCCTCGCCATTGGGGGCGAAGGCCAGGTGCCGGGCTGGGTCGAGGGCCAGGCCGTCGGTACCGGCCCCGGTGGGGGCGGTGCCGACTACTTTGCCCGTGCGGGCATCGACGACGACCATCAGCTTGTTGGCGCAGGCGGCGTAGAGGCGATGGGTGGCCGGCTCGTAGGCCAGGCCGGTGGGTTCGATGCCGGGAGCCAGGGGCCAGCGGTGCCGCACAGTCAGGGTTTTGGCATCGAAGGCGATGATTTCGCTCCGGTCTTCGGAGTTCACGAAAATGGTGCCCGCGCCGTCGGTCGCGCCTACTTCGAGGGCCGGACCCAGGTCGGCGGTGCCCAGTACGGCGCCGGTGGCCGCGCTCAAGGCCGATACCGTGCCGCCGCCGTGGTTGAAGACGAACACCCGGTCCGAAAAAGCGTCGTAGAGCAGCGCATCCGGGCCGTCGCCCACGGCCACGGTGCCGGTGGCTTGCAGCGTGGCGGGGTCGAAGAGGACCACCGAGTTGTTGCCGCCGCAGCTCACGAAACCGCGCTTGTGGCGGGGCACCACCACAATGTCATGCACTCGGGGGGTGCTGGCCAGTGTGCCTACTTTCTGCAACGTCGTCAAATTCAGCACGTCCACCTGAGTGCCGTGCGAGGTGTAGAGACGGTTGCCGGCGTGGTCGAGGTGAATAAAATCCCAGCCGCCTTCCCCGCCAATTTTGGCGGTGTTCGTGACGCGGTAAGTGGCGGCGGGCGGTGGCAGCTTGCTTTTGCTGGGTTGGGCCGGGGCAGCAAAGGGCAGGGCCAGAAGAGCGAGGAGTAGTTTCAAGTTTTTTTCGTAGGGTGAGTGAAAGAAGGACGAACAGTGAAAAAAACGGTCGTTTTTCACTGCGAGGCCGTTTAGAAAGTCGGTCCCGCCCGCACACTGCCGACTTCCTCAACGGCTTCTGTTCCAGTGTACATGGGCCGTGGTTGATGGCAAGAAATTACTTTGGCCGCCACGTCAGCGTGAGGCCGGTGCCGCCGGCCGGCGACCAGCTGGGCACTAGGCCCACGTCGCGGCCGATGGATTTGCGGCCCCAGCGGTTGCGGTGGCTCAGATACGCCAGGTGGGCCGAGAGAATGCCGAAGCCCGCGCCGGCTACCACGTCGGACTGCCAGTGCTTGTCGTTCACCATCCGCAGCGCGGCTACGCTCGTGGCAATGCCATAGGCACCAATGCCGTACCAGGGGCTTTTGTCGCGCAGCTCGGTGTGTACGATGCTGGCCGCCAGAAACGCCTGCGCCGTGTGGCCCGACGGAAACGAGAGGTTGTCGGAGCCGTCGGGCCGTTCGATGCGGGTGAGGGTTTTGACCACGAACACCGACGAGAGCATGATGGCTTCGCTTTTCAGGATGACGAGGCCCAGGTTGAGGCGGTCGTTGTGGCTCTCGACTTTGGCCAGCAGCACCCCGCCCAGCTCGAAATAGGGCGCGAACTGCAAAAAGTCATCGACGTGGGTGTGGCGGCCCGCTCCGAACAGGTGGTTGATGTCCGACTTGGCATCGTAGCTCGAATAAATGCCGTGGCCGTTGATGGTGCTGATGCCGTAGCCGATGAGCACGGCCGGCACGATGCTGGCCCGAAAGCCCTTGCTTTGGAAAAACGATTTTTTGGGCGTGGTGCGGTAGCCGGCGGGGTTCTCGAACTTGTGGGTGGTGTCGGTGGGCGTAGCCGGGGGCGGCAGTACCTGGGCCAGGCTGGCCAGCGGGCTGCCGAGCAGCAGGGCAGCCACGCACAGCGGCCGGAAATAAAGCGAAACAGTCATGCGAACAAAGGTCGGGGGTTGAAGGGCAGTGGGCCGCTTCAAACGCCGATGCTGCTGCAAGGTTCAAAGTCAAATTAGAATTTGGTTGGAATGCCCGGCGTTGCTTCCGCCGATGCAAACGGGCTGATTGGCGGTGGACGAAGCGGGCCAGCAGAATTGTTTCGGTTGCGCAAGGGGGGGTAATTTTTGCATTTCAGTATTGCCGGCAAAGCCCTGCACGAGAAACCAACAACCTTTCAACCAAAAGCCAGGCGAGTCCACGGCTCCGGCGTACCTGCCGCGCACTGCCGCATGAAGCTACGGTTATGCTTAAGCGGCCGAATTTCAACAATTTGATAACGATGGCCCCAACGGGGTGCAGGTGTATCTTTGCGGGCCGCTGGCCGGGGTGTCCGGGCAAGGTTTCACTCACTTTTTTTCTTTTCATGAAAAGAATTTTTACCCTGCTGGCAGCGACGCTGTTGCTGGCAACGTCGGGCTTCGCCCAAAACCTGACCCAGGCCGACTTTGCCGGCGTGGTGGTGCCGCAATACGCCAGCAATGGCAATAATTCGGGCGCGGCCAACGGCCCGACGGCCTTCCCTGGCCCGCGCCTGGCCGTGCCCTTCCGGGCCACGGTGAGCAACCTCACGGCGGGCACCACTTACCGCTACTACGTGCAGGCGGCCATCGCCGCCGATTTGGGTGGCACCGGCTCGGGGGCGGGCAACCTGGTGTTTATCAACCCCGGCACTGCGCCGGGTACGGCCACCATCCTGGTGCCGGGCGGGCTGCCCAGCATGGCCACGGCCGGGCAGTACGGCACGTTCACGGCCAACGCCACGGGGAGCTATACCGGTTGGTTCGCCTACATCAACTCCAACAACGCCACCCGGTTTCGGGTGGCGGGCACGGTGCTGCGGCCCACCATTACGCTGGCTACCGATGCGGCCCCGGGCACCATCGTGGCCCGCCGGGCGCTCGACCAACCCCTGACGTTGCTCGCCTACGATGCCGCCGCCGGGGCCAACAACGGCACCCTGCTGCGCGGCTCGTCGCTGGCGACGGCCAAAAACCTGGCCTTCACCTACGACAACGCCGCCGGCACCGGCCGCCCCCTGAGCGGTGCCCTCATCGAAAACATCGGGGCCGTGACCGGCACCACCCAGACCGGGGCCAACGCTTACACCTACAGCACCGCCGCCGGCGACTACACCACCGTGGTGCCCAACACCCTGCCCACCGGCATCCGGCGGGTCGAGGAGCGGAGCGTGCTGTCGGGCGCGGTGGCCAACTGCGCCCTCAGCCCCACCGGCCTCTGGCCCAGCGGTGCCAACACCGTGAACCCCGCCGGCGGCGCGGCCACGGCCCTCGTCCTGACGGCCCTCGACACGCCCCTGAACGCCGGCTGCGGCGCGGCACCGGCCAACCAGCCCACCGTTGCCAGCTTCGCGCCGGCCAGTGGGGTGGCGGGCACGAGCGTGGTGGTGACGGGCACGAACCTGACGGGGACCACGGCCGTGACGTTGAACGGCACGGCCGCCCCCGGCTTCGCCGTGAACGCGGCCGGCACCCAGCTCACGGTGGCCGTGCCCGTGGGGGCCACCACCGGCCCCATCGCCATCACCACGCCCAGCGGCACGGGCAGCAGCGCCACGGGCTTCGCGGTGAACCAGCCCCGCGCGGGCCGGGTGCTGCTCGACGGCTACCGCGAAACGGCCTACGGGGCGGCGCAGGCTTTGCAGACGGCGGCCACGGGCTTCGGCAACAGCACGAGCGGTGCCCCGCTCACGGCCAGCGGCGGCTCGGAGCTGGACGGGGCCTACACCCGCGTGAGCGGCGATTCGCTCTACGTGTTCGTGGCGGGCAACCTGGAGAGCAACGGCAACGTGGTGGACGTGTTTTTTGACTCGCGGGCCGGCGGGCAGAACGTGCTGAGCGCCGCCAACCCGAGCGTGGACGGCAACGGCCTCAACAACGCGGCGGGGCTCACGTTCGACGCCGGCTTCGCGGCCGACTACTACCTGGGCCTGAAGGGCACGGCCACGGGGGTGACGGCGTTTTTCGCCACGCTGGGCGCGGGCGGCGCGGGCATCGACCCGGCCTCGAGCGGCACGGGGCGGGTGCTGGCGCTGAACCTGGGCAACGGGCGGGCGGGCACGCTGGCCTTCGACCAGTCGAACACGGGCGGCGTGGACGGGGCGGCGGCGAGCGCCGGGCTGGCCGGGGCGGTGGTGACGGGCCTCGAGTTCGTGCTGCCGCTGGCGGCGCTGGGCGCGCCGAGCGGCTCGCTGAAGGTGGCGGCCTTCGTGAACGGGGGCTCGCACGACTTCCTCTCGAACCAGGTGCTGGCGGGCGTGCCGGCGGGCACGGCCAACCTGGGCACGGCCTCGGCCGTGAACTTCAACACCCCGGCCGGCAACCAGTACTTCACCGTGGCCGTGCCAGTGGCGGCCACGGCCCCAACGATTACGAGCTTCAGCCCGGCCAGCGGCCCGGTGGGCACGACGGTGACGGTGACGGGCACCAACTTCACCGGGGCCACCAGCGCCAGCGTGAACGGCACGGCCGGCACCAACTTGATGGTCATGAGCGCCACGAGCGTCATGTTTGACGTGGCGGCCGGCAGCACCACCGGCCCCGTGCGGGTGACGACGGCCGGCGGCACGGCCACCAGCGCCACCAACTTCACGGTAGTGGTTCTGGCCCCCGTGCCCACCATTGCCAGCATCAGCCCCACCACCGGCCCGAGTGGCACGGCCGTCACCGTTACCGTCACGGGCACGGGCTTCACGGCTTCGTCGGTGGCGCAGCTCAACGGCACGGCGTACCCCACCACGTTTGGGTCGGCTACCAGCGTCAGCTTCGTGGTGCCGGCCAGCCTGGCGGCGGGCACCTACGCCCTCACCGTGTTCAACGCGCCCCCGGCGGGCGGCACCTCCAACAGCGTGAACTTCGTGCTCACGGCCCCCGTCCTCACGCCCACCATCGCGAGCTTTACCCCGGCCACTGGCCCGGTGGGCACCGTGGTGACGGTGACGGGCACCAACCTGACCGGCGCAACGGCCGCCACGGTGAACGGCACACCGGCCACCGGCGTGAGCGCGAGCAGCGCCACTAGCCTGACCCTGACCGTGCCCGCCGGTGCCACCAGCGGCGTAATTACCGTCACGACCCCCGCCGGCACGGCCACCAGCACCGGTACGTTTGCCGTCACGGTGCCGGCCGGGCCTTCGGTGGCCCTGGTCAGCGTCAGCCCGGCCCGTGCCGTGGCCGGCGGCCCCGCCTTTACGCTCACCGTGAGCGCCGACGCAGCCGGCGGCCTGAGCCTGACGAGCACCGTCGAGTTCCGGGGCGTGCAGTACCCGGTGGCAACCGTGAACATGACCGGTACGAGCGCCACGGTGCTCATTCCGGCCTCGGCCATTGCCACGGTGGCCAACTTCCCGGTGCGGGCCTTTAATGGCAGCACCCAGGGCACCGGGCCGACGACCTTTAGCGTGGTGCCGGCGGCTACGACGCTGGCCTACGAAGACTTTGAGCAGGGCAGCAAGTCGGGCTACGCCGCCGCCGCAGTGGCGCTGCGCTCGGGGAGCTGGGAGTTTACCAACGCCCTCGTCGGCGACCTGTTTCAGGACCGCGTGAACCAGGCCAAAGCCGCCCGCGTACGCGGCGCGGGCAGCGTGGCCATGACCTTCGACAAGCCCACCGGCGCGGGCACCGTGACGGTGCAGGCTGCCAACTACGGCAACGACACGGGCGGGGGCTTCAAGCTCGAAATCTCGACCAACGCCGGCGTGAGCTACACCCAGGTAGGGGCCGATGTGACGGGCCTCGGCACGGCCCTGGCCACCTACACCTTCACGCCCAACCAGGCTGGCAACGTGCGTCTGCGCTTCAGCGGCCTCGGCGGTGCTGCGGCCACCAACCGCATCAACCTCGACGACGTGACCATCAGCAACGTGTCGGGGGTACGCAACCCCGTCGGCCCGGCGCTGGCCGCTTACCCCAACCCCACGGCCGACCTGCTGACGCTGGCCCTGCCCGGCACCGCCCTTGCGGCCCGCACCGCCGTGGTGCGCGACCTGCTGGGCCGCCGCGTGGCCGAATTGCCCCTCTCGGCCCCGGCCCAGGTGAGCCTGCGCGGGCTGCCCGCCGGCACCTACTTCCTCGACGTGGCCGGCCGCACCGTGCGCGTGACGAAAGAGTAGCCGGGCCGTAAGCACCGCTCACAAAAAAACCCTCCTGCCAGCCGGCAGGAGGGATTTTTTGTGCGGTGCCGGGCGGTGCCGGCGCTACTGCGGCGGCAGGGCCAGGCGGGCGGCCTCGGCCTGCACCACGGCCAGCGGCACATCGAGCAGCTCGGCAATTTCGGCCTGCGCGAGCTTACTTGCTTGCAAGGCCCGGCGGATGGCCGCTTTTTTCACTTCCGTCCGGCCTTCCTCGCGGCCTTCCTCGCGGCCTTCCTCGCGGCCTTCCTCGCGGCCTTCCTCGCGGCCTTC
>JANYFQ010000399.1 GCA_025362615.1 Hymenobacter sp.
CATGGCCATCACCGGGGGCGAAATTGCCGAGCTGGGCAACCGCATCGGCGGCCACCCCGGCGCCCGCATGAACTTCAACTGGTGCAGCACGGCCATCGGCAGCCTGCACCCCCGCCTGGCCCAGCCCCTCGACGGCCGCGGTGCCCGCGCCGGCATGGTCGTGGTGGCCGTGCAGTCGCCCTCGTTCCGCAGCAATGGCTACTCGCTGGCGCGGAAAACATTGGAGCGCGTTTTTGGAAACGACTGGCACCTGGCGGCCTACGACGGCCCCGATGCCAACCAGTACGCCACCTGGGGCGACGCCTTGCTCGCGCCCTCGCTCATTTATTCGCCCGGCATTGCGGCGCTCCTCGATGCGGGCCTGCCGCTGCACGCCGCCGCCCACATCACCGGCGGCGGCGTGGCCGACAACTTCCGGCGGGTGCTCAAAAACGGCCTCGGCGCGGTGCTGGACAACCTTTTTGCCCCCCTGCCCGCCATGCAGCGCCTGCTGGAACTCGGCGAAATACCGGTCGAAACGGCGTATTTGTACTGGAACATGGGCACCGGCCTGCTGCTCGTCACCGAGCCCGCCGAAGCCGATGCCGTGGTGGCCTCGTTGCGGGCCAGCGGCTACCAGGCCCAGGTGGCGGGCCACCTCACCGAAGCGCCCGCAATCGTGCTGCGGGTGGGCGCGGGCGAGCTGCGCTACGCGTAAGCGGCGCGGCGGGTGGGGGCGCACCGCATTTGCCCCACGGGCCTGGGTCCGGCAGCGGCGGCGCCCGTTTTTCGTCTTGGTCGGCCGCCGCCCGCGCCGCTTTTCAAGCAACGCCGCTGGGCAGCACCCACTCAGCCGCCAGGCTTTTAGCCCAACCACTTGCAGATACAGTACAACGCAGTCGTACAATAGAGACAGCCGCACAAAGTTACTTTACATCCCGCTCGTAAGTACGAACAGCCAGCGCTGCCTTCTTTACACCCCACTCGTAAGTACGAACAGCCAGCGCTGCCTTCTTTACACCCCGCCCGTAAGTACGAACAGCCAGCGCTGCCTTCTTTACACCCCGCTCCTGAATACGAACAGCCACGGACAACTGCGCTACACCGCGCCCCCCCGCCGCGCCCTCAGCCCCGCCCGCTGGCCTCCACCATCCCGCGCAGCGGCTCGTTGAAGCCGACGGCTTCCACCAGCTCTTCGAGCGGCAGGTGGAGGCGGTACTTCCAGAAGTGTTCGGGGTTGCTGGGCACGTTGATTTGCTCGGCGTGGGGGTCGGCGCGGCGCAGGTTGCTGTCGATGGCCAGCAAATCCTGGAGTGGGAACACGGCCCACATAGCGGGCGAGTGCAGGTGCTGCACGATGATTTCGCGGGCCACCCAGGGTTCGCAGTAGAAGGGCGCAATTTGGCGGTTGTGGCCCAGCGTGGTTTCGTAGTAGCGTTGGGTCGTCACGCGGTCGGCTTCCCACCAGCCGCGGATGGTGCTCATGTCGTGGCTGCTCGTGGTCACGACGCTCAGGTACGGGGCCGCGTCGGGGTGGCCGAACTCAACCTGCGGGTTGCTCGGCATCCGCTGGATGTTGAGGCCCAGCATCCCCAGCTCGCGCATTACGCCGGGCACCGAGGCGGGCACCATGCCCAGGTCTTCGCCGCAGATGAGCATATTGGTGGCGTAGCGCACGGGCGGCAGCTTCACGAGGCCCTGGCGGCGCCAGAAATCTTCGTGGCGGCGGAAGAAGAAGTCCACGTAAATGTCGTCGCTCAGGCGGCGGCGCTCGTCGTCGGAGGCCAGCTCGCGGAACGAATACGTTTTGGTGAGGGTGATGCGGGGGTGGTAGAAATCGTTGCCGGCGGGCACAAACAACACCTCGTTCAGGAGCTGAAACAAGCCCTTTTGCAGCCACGCGAAATAGGTTTTTGCCTCGGGGTACTTCGCAATTTTCTGGTTGATGTAAGCCTCGACTTCGCGCTGGGTTTCGAGGCCCTTGCGGAAGTGAATGCGGCCGTAGCTGGCATCGAACAGGTACTCATCGAACACCTCCTGGGCCTTCTCCTGGAAAATACTTTCGAGCATATGCCAGCGGATGTACGGCTCGCAGAGGCGCGAGAAATCGAACCAGCCCAGGCGGCTCTCGATTTCGTGGCGGTGCATGGGCAGGGCGGGCGCAAAGTGCCCCAGCAGGCCCTCGACGGAGTGGTCGGGGATTTCCCAGATGCGGAAAAAGCCCAGGATGTGGTCAATCCTGAGCGCGTCGAAGTAGCGGCTGAGGTGCCCCATGCGCTGCTTCCACCAGCCGTAGCCATCAAGGGCCATGCGCTCCCAGTTGTAGGTCGGGAAGCGCCAGTTCTGGCCGGTGGTCGAGAAGTCGTCGGGCGGGGCCCCGGCCTGGGCATCCATGTGAAACAGCTCGGGCTGCGTCCAGGCCTCGACGGAGTGGCGGTAAATGCCGATGGGCAGGTCGCCCTTCAGCACCACGCCCCGGCGGCGGGCGTAGGCCACGGCGGCGCGCAACTGCTTGTCGAGGTGGTATTGCAGGAAGAAAAACAGGCCGTACTCGTCGTAGTCGGGCGCGGTTTCGGCGGTGCGGGCGGGCAGGTCGGCGGGGGTGCGGCACTCGGCGGGCCACTGGCTGAAATCGGCGGTGCCGAAGCGGTCGCGCCACGCCGAAAACGCGGCGTAGGGCACCAGCCAGCCGGCCTGGCTGGCGTAAAATTCGCGGTAGTCGGCATCGGCCAGGAAGTTCTTTTTTTCCTGTTGGTAGAGCAGGCGCAGAAACTTGAACTTGGCGGCCATCACCGGCTCGTAGTCCACAAAGTCGAGCGCGTTGAGGGCGGCTTTGGTGGCGGCCAGTTCGGCGGCGGCCTTCTTGTCTTTGAGCGTCGCAATGCCTTCGAGGTGCAGAAACTGCGGGTGCAGCGCAAACACCGAAATGGCGGCGTAGGGGTAGCTGTCAATCCAGGTGTGGGTGGCCACGGTGTCGTTGATGGGCAGAATCTGGACCAGTTGCAGGCCCGTCAGCACCGCCCAATCGACCAGCAGGTTCAGGTCCGAAAATTCGCCCACGCCCAGCCCCTGGGCCGAGCGCATGGCAAACACCGGCAGCGCCACCCCGGCCCCGCGCCAGGCATCGGGGTGCTGGTAGTCGTCGTCGTGGCGCACGAGGCAAGTGTCGGCCGTTTGCGCGTGGGCGGCGATGACGCGGTTCTCGCCGCCTTCCATCGTCAGGGCGTGCCCGGCGGCGGCATCCCAAAGGGCATACTTGTAGGTGCAGGCTTCGGCAGGGTTTTGCAGCGTGGTGCTGCCCTGCCACGTCGGGTAGTCGGCATCGCTGAGAACGAGGGCCTTCGTGTTGTCCCAGGCCCCGAGGGCGGGGTCGGAGCCGAGCACGCAGAGGCCCAGGTGCGGTGCCACGCGGGGCACGCGGGCTTTGAAGATTGTTGCTGGTTGCTGGTTGCTGATTGCTGGTTTGGTTTCGACGGGCTGGGGGGGCTTTTTGCCTTTGGCAGCAGGCTTTTTAGCTTTTGAAACCGGGGCTTCGGCTGCGGCGGCAGCGGCATCAGACGCGGCCGTTGCACGGGCGGGGCGGCGGAAGAGGCCGTGGATGAAGGCGTTGGTCAGCAACTCGTTTTCGGGCTTGGCGAGGGGCCGCCAGAAGTCGGAAACGTGCAGGGCGCGGGCGGTGGCCCCGTCCAGCGTCAGGGTGCGATTGACCCCTGCTTCCCACTCCTGCGCCCCGGTCTGGTCGTTGAGGACGGCGTACTTGTAGGTGAGCGTACCGGCCGGCTCGGGCAGTTCCACGTCCACCGTCCAGCAGGTGGTGGCTTCGTCGTAAAGCATTTCGGGGGCGGCGGCGAGCTGCCATTCGCCCAGGGCGGGCAAGGAGCCGCACACGGCCAGGCGTTGCCCAAAGGCGGTGCGGTACGGGAGGGAAAAACGGATTTTCATGGGGGCCAACTGGTTTGCGGGCACGAAGGTAAGGGGCGCAAGCGGGCGTTGGGCTGTGCCAGAGCGGTTGCCGGGCAAGGGCAGCCGCAACAGCTACCACCAAGCCAGAAACCGCCCTGAGATGAGCAACCGAATGAGGCTGTTCGGGAAAGCCGGGGCTGGGGCGCGGCGGGCGGCAAAAAACCCCTTGATGCCACCCGCCAATGGCCCGCACCAGCAGCCACGGCCTCCTTTTTTTTCCGCCCCAGCCAGAACTTGGGCGAGTTGCCGAAGTAGCGCCCCAGCCGCAGGGCAGTATCGGCCGTGATGCGCCGCCGGCCTTTCAGGATGCCGGAGATGCGGGTTTGCGGAATGTGCAGGTCTTGGGCCAGGCGGTAGGCGGTGAGGTTGAACTCGTTCAGGAATTCCTCTTGCAGGATTTCGCCGGGGTAAATTTTGTATAATATCACTTATTTATTATTTCTTTGATTTTGTCAACAATCTCACCTTTTTCCATTGCACCCGTGTACTGGCTGTTCATGATTTTATCACGGTAATAAAAAGTTGTGACTGGTCTGACACTAGCAGTCAGTGATGTTTTCGAAAAATAGAATGCTAGGCCAGGATACCTGTTTTCGATAATTTTTTTTGCTTTGCGAGGCGAATCATCCGAAATCATTACAAACTTTACAGAGTTATCAAACTCTCTATTTACACTAACAAAAAGGTCAAATTCTTGGATGCACGGTTTACACCAAGTTGCCCAGTAACTAACTACAAAAGGTTTTTCATTAAACTGCAAATCTTTAACCGGATTATTATTAATATCAACAAGTTCTAGCTGTTTATATTTTTGTCCGTCAACGGAAATAAAAAATTTATTTATAAAAAAAATCATTGCCAAGGCTAATAATGTTCCTAGCCAAAATCCTTTCCAATAATATTTTTCTGGAATAATCATGTAATTTTATTTAACTTGATGCAAAGATTTTAAGGTAAAAATCAAAAACATAATAATTGCTGTTGCTAATACTCCAGAAACAGTCCCTAGAGCAAATTTCCAGAACCTATGCTTTTCCATTGAAAGAGGGACGGGTACGGGCATCATACCCGTCCCTTCTTGATTTATGATTCAATGAGATTATTCTACCACTGCCCTCACAACCGCACAATTGTCTGAAATACGATACTCGCCCGCAAGGATGGCAACCTTGCGAAGACCGGATGATGCGGGAAATCCCTCTTCAGGCGCGATTGACCCATCCTTGTCGACGACCAGTGCTACTGCTCCAGGGTTGCCCTCCATCTTAAAGGTTACAGTCTGCTCTGATTTGTTGACGTACACATCCGTAATCACCGGCTCACGCAGTTCGCCGCTGGGTTGTTTTGATTGAATGACTGTGATGGATACACAGTACCAGTTGGAAAGAACATGGGTGTAGCCAGTTGCTGGGGTCCACACATAAAAGTTCCACCGGCCACACCAACGCTGAGGTTTTAACGAAGAAACAGGAGTGCTTTCGTCAGACTTTGGGGCTGATACTGAAGCGTTGGCGCGTACATCAGCCCGTGCCGTAGTGAGCGAAACCAAAGAAAGCAACAGAACTTTGGCAAGAGAAATTGTTTTTTTCATGTCTTAGAGCTTTAGGTTTTGTGAGTTGTGCGGCAAGATTAGCGAATAATTTTCAAACCAGTTTGTTGTTTTTCATTAACAAAACTATCCGTGCCTCACACCTGAATAACCCCCACGTTATAAGCCCGCTCAATCGGCACATGGCTCGCCGCGCTTATCCCTTCCGACAGCACCCGGCGCGTTTCCAGCGGGTCAATCACGGCATCGACCCACAGCCGGGCCTTTGAGTTAAGCAGCTTTGCGCCGATTGTGACCGTCCACGTTTCCGACATGGACAGTTTTCACCTTCGCCCCCGCCGCCTTCCTGGCTTCACGGCGGGCTTGTTGAGCCATTATTTCCCGGCCGCGCTGTTCCAAAAGCGCCTGCTCGGCGCTATCGGTCAAAAAATCAGTCGTTCCAAGCCAGGGTTTCATCGGGTTTCGGTTTGAGTTGGCAAATTTAAGGCAGCAATCAAGAAGGCTGGCGCGGCTTGCATGCGGCGCAGAAACTTGGTCAGGTTCGCATCCCTCCGCAACTGCCGTTCGGCCCGTTGCCGTTCCAGGCGGGCGGCCTGATGGGCACGTACAGTATCCCAACCCTCAACGGGCCGGATGAGCCGATGAACGTGCGCCCCCGCTACTACATGCATCTCCGCCAAATCGTTGTCGTGGGCGAACAGAATGTCGCGAACGCTGAAAAAAGCGCCCGACGGGTGATTGTGGGTGAAGTAGCCATCTCTCATACGAGTCTCCTGCTCGGCCGTGAAGCCGATGCGGTCCACGCTGCCTACTTGTTTCACCAGCACCTTGCCGCTGCTGTCAAGCACTACAGCCACTTCTACGGTTACCGCCGCTATTTGCGCCTCAATGCTTCGCAGCAGTTCCGCCAATGGCAAGGCGGTATCGACCGTTAACGAGTTCCAATCAAATGCTTTCACGACCGCCTCACACCTGAATAACCCCCACGTTATAAGCCCGTTCAATCGGCGCATGGTTGGCCGCGCTTATCCCTTCCGACAGCACCCGGCGCGTTTCCAGCGGGTCAATCACGGCATCGACCCACAGGCGGGCCGCCGCGTAGTAGGGCGAAAGTTGCTCGTCGTAGCGGGCCTTGATGCGGTCGAGGAGTTCTTTTTCGGCTTCGGGGGTGATGGTTTCGCCCTTGGCCTTGAGCGAGGCCACCTGGATTTGCAGGAGCGTGTTGGCGGCGGCAGCCCCGCTCATGACGGCGAGTTGGGCGGTGGGCCAGGCCACGATGAGGCGGGGGTCGTAGGCTTTGCCGCACATGGCGTAGTTGCCGGCCCCGTAGCTGTTGCCGACGATGACCGTGAACTTGGGCACCACGCTATTGCTCATGGCGTTCACCATCTTCGCGCCGTCCTTGATGATGCCACCCTGCTCGCTGGCGCTGCCCACCATGAAGCCC
>JANYFQ010000439.1 GCA_025362615.1 Hymenobacter sp.
TCGGCGGCTTCGCCGGTGGTGCGCAGGCTGGCGCGCAGCTTGCCGGCCAGCAGCAGGGCCTGGGGCTGGGTTTTCCACACCAGGGTGAGTTCGGGGCGGAGGCCCCACTCGTCCACGGCCAGGTCGAAGACTTCGGAAAACGGCTGGTCGCCTTGCGGCACGTTGCGCGAGGTGGGGCGCGGCGTGGGGTCGGGGGTTGGGGTGGGCGTGGTCGGCTCCATGCAAAAAGGGGAAGTGTACTGAAGTGAAGGGCTTTGACGCGGCCAAGTTACACCCGCGCCCGCCATTCGCCCACGGCCGGTCCGCCCGTGTCGCACCTTCCCACCCCCGGCCAGCCGCCTGCTTCGCCTCCCTGGGACAGTCCCACACCCCTGAAACCGGCTGCTTCGGCCTTGTGGGACGGTCCCACGGCCTGCGGCAACCCGCTTGCCGGTTGCTGAAAAATCCCCCGGCTCCGAAGCAGGCTGCTTTGGGGCCGTAAGATTCTTTATAACATCGAGCGTGATTCCCGGGCTTGTTTGGGCCTCTTGAAACCTATTAAAATTAAAACGCAACTGAAAATTTCAAGAATAGTTTGAGACACATAGCTTACAGTATTTAAAGGCGTAGCAAACTCTACTGCTAGTGTAGCTTGATAACCAACGAAACTTACAACAGTGACAAGCCCATAAAGCACCAGAAACACGATTTTAACCCATTTTTGGCCCTTTCCAATCAAGTAATAAATGACTAAAATCACTGGTGCGTGGATAATGTAGCCTTTCTGGCCAGATTCATAAGCAAAATATCCTTCTTTCAAACAGTAATTAAAAAATACACTCAGCCCAAAGGATACAAAGAGTAAATAAGAAGCGTACTTATCATATTTACGTTGCCTTGCGCTTGATTCTGCAAATCCATTCGTTTTATTTTTCATTTATCTAAGCATTTAATAACCACAAAACGCCGACCGGGAACCCCCAGTCGGCTTTTCCATTTACAAACCTACTTCCCGATTACTCGGCCGAGGCAGCTACCTCCCGCTTGCCCGCCCGCGAGGCGTGTTTGACCAGGACATTGCACATTGCTAAGCGTACAGCTTGTGGTCCCTATCCAACCAAACCACGTAAAATCGGGTGTCAATAATGAACCCGTGAACCCGGCCGCTTTCGTTGGCGGAAACGGCACACTGGTAAGCAGAAACCGCTAATTGCTCTTCATTTGGAATGCCAAAGCCAGCTTCCGTGACGTCTTCCCACCGGATTGGGTGACTGCGTAAACCCGCGCTTCTATTCGCCAGAAAGTCCGACATTCGCATGGAAGACAGCGCTTTCAACCGCTCCAGCAATTCAAAGAAATAGCTGGCCTCAGCGCCCCCGCACCTAAACTTTGGGTTGTCGAACGACAGGTATTTGAAAGAAAACCGGATGAGGTCGTCAACGCTCCCTGCCGACGCGCTGGAACTTTCCTCCAGAATGTCAGCGAACGACCTTTTCCCTTTCTTCTTCTGCGCCATTACTGAGCCTGCAATTGCTGGCTGGCCCACTGCATCATCAGCTCCTTCGGGATTACGGCGGTGCAAGGCGCGTCCTCGGGCAGTCCGTTCCGGGTTGCATACCACGGCAATTGCCGGTGCGTAAGCAGTTCCAGTTCAAACGCGCCCTTCGCCGCGTAGTGGTTGCGCACGTCGGCCAATATCGCGCGGGTAGCCGCATCAAACGACGCTTCTGCGCCTTCAAAGCTGCCAAGGCCCAGGTCTTCCCGCTGGATGGGCCGCCACCCGTGCTGCTTGTATTGTTGGTAAAGCTCCGGCACGACGGGGCCATGCACCCACGCCTGCACATCTTCGGCAAACAACGCGCTTTGGGTGTGCCCCAAGAACCACGTCTGGGCGTAGTACACCAGCTTTTGAAGCTTCAGATTGGTTATGGCGTCCTCCGTTTCGTTGGACCAGCTAATGAAATAATCGGCGACTTGCTGAAGGGTGTACCTGGCGTTCATCACAGTTGTTTTGTTAGCACGTATTGCAAATATAACCCTAAAATTCTTAGTACAGTTTCGAGGTGTTTTACCAAAAAAAGCCAGCCGGATTGCTCCGACTGGCTTTTTCATTCACAAACCTACTTCCCGATTACTCGGCCGAGGCAGCCACTTCCCGCTTCCCCGCCCGCGAGGCGCGTTTGGCCGGAACGGCTTCTTCAGCAGCCTTAGCCACGAGCAGGGCTTCGTGCTCGTCGTTGGTCATCACCACCTGCCGGGTGTACTCACGCAGGCCGGTGCCGGCCGGGATGAGGTGACCCACGATGACGTTCTCCTTCAGGCCAAGCAGTTCGTCCACTTTGCCGCGGATGGCGGCTTCGCTCAGCACCTTCGTCGTTTCCTGGAACGAGGCGGCCGAGAACACCGATTGCGTACTCAACGAAGCCTGCGTGATGCCTTGCAGCGTGGGCCGCGAAACGGAGGGTTGGGCGTCGCGCACCTGCACCAGCGTGAGGTCGCGGCGCTTGAGGCTGCTGTTTTCGTCGCGCAGGCGGCGGGCCGTCACAATCTGACCGGGCTTGAAGTTGCTCGAATCACCGGCTTCGGTCACGACCTTCATGTCGATAATCATGTCGTTTTCGGCCATGAAGATGATTTTGTTAATCACCTGATTTTCGAGGAACGACGTGTCGCCGGCATCCAGAATCACGACTTTCTGCATCATCTGCCGCACAATCACTTCGATGTGCTTGTCGTTGATTTTCACGCCCTGCAAGCGGTACACTTCCTGAATCTCGTTCACGAGGTACTCCTGCACGGCGCCGGGGCCCTGAATGCTGAGGATGTCGGAGGGCGTAATGGCTCCGTCCGAGAGCGGCATCCCGGCGCGGATGAAGTCGTTGTCCTGCACCAGAATGTGCTTCGAGAGCGGCACCATGTACTTCTTATTCACCCCGTCTTTCGACTCGACGTAGATTTCGCGGTTGCCGCGCTTCACGCTGCCGTAGGTCACCACGCCGTCAATCTCCGACACCACGGCCGGGTTCGACGGGTTGCGGGCCTCGAACAATTCCGTCACGCGGGGCAGACCGCCCGTGATGTCGCGGGTTTTGCCCACCATGCGCGGAATCTTGGCCAGGATGTGGCCAGCCTTGATTTTCTCGTTGTTCTCGACGCTCAGGTGAGCACCGACCGGAATGTTGTAGGCCCGTTGCCCCTCAATGTCGCCCTTTTTGCCGGGCCGCACGATGATGGACGGGTTCTGGTCCTTGGCCTTCGATTCGATGATGACCTTCTCGCGGTGCCCGGTTTGCTCATCCGATTCCTCGCGGAACGTAATGCCTTCCGTAATCGCGTCGAACACGATGGCTCCGTCAAACTCCGCCAGAATGACGGCGTTGTACGGGTCCCAGTTGTTCAGTTCCTGGCCCTTCTCGACCTCCTGCCCTTCCTTGACGAGCAAGAACGAGCCATAAGGCACGTGGTTCGAGGCGAACACCTTGCCGGTGCCCTTCTCCACGAGGCGGATTTCGCCCGAGCGGCCCATCACCACCTTGCCCTTCACGCCGGCATCGGTCAAAGTATCCACGGTGCGGATATCTTCAAACTCAATCACGCCCGCGAACTTGGCCCGCAGGCCCGATTCGACGGCAATGTTCGAGGCCGTACCACCAACGTGGAAGGTGCGGAGCGTGAGCTGCGTGCCCGGCTCGCCAATGGATTGCGCGGCGATAACGCCCACCGACTCGCCGCGCTGCACCATGCGACCCGACGACAGGTTGCGGCCGTAGCACTTGGCGCAAATGCCGCGCTTGCTCTCGCACGTCAGCACCGAGCGGATTTCTACCGACTCAATGCCCGCCAAATCAACCCGGCGCGTCACGTCTTCGTTGATTTCGTTGCCCGCCACCAAAATCATCTCGCCCGAACGCGGGTCGATGATGTCGTGAACGGCCACGCGGCCGAGGATGCGTTCGGCCAGCGGCTCCACGATGTCCTCGTTGTCCTTGAGCGCAAATGTGTCGATGCCCCGCAGCGTGCCGCAGTCCTGCTCGTTCACAATCACGTCCTGCGCCACGTCGTGCAAACGACGGGTCAGGTAGCCGGCATCGGCCGTTTTCAGGGCCGTGTCGGCCAGGCCCTTACGGGCACCGTGCGTCGAGATGAAGTACTCGATTACGTCCAGCCCTTCTTTGAAGTTCGACAAAATCGGGTTCTCGATAATCTCGCCCACCGAGCCTTGCAGCGACTTCTGCGGCTTGGCCATCAGGCCGCGCATCCCGCCCAACTGGCGGATTTGCTCGCGCGAACCCCGCGCCCCGGAGTGCATCATCATGTAGATGGAGTTGAAGCCCTGGTCTTCCTTCTCCAACCGGCCCATCAGGGTTTCGGTAATCTGGTTATTGATGCGCGTCCAGATGTCAATCACCTGGTTATAACGCTCGTTGTCCGTTATTAGACCCATCTGGTAGTTCTGAGTTACGGCCTTCACGTCGTTTTGCGCTTGCAACACCAACTCGTCCTTCTCCTTCGGGATTTTGATGTCGCCGAGGCCCATGCTCAAGCCGCCCTTGTAGGCCGACTGGAAGCCGAGCGTCTTGATGTCGTCGAGGAATTGCGCCGTGCGGGCCATGCCCGTGCGCTTGAACACCAACGAAATAATCTGCTGCAACTTCTTCTTCGTCAGCAGTTCGTCCACGAACCCGACTTCGGTTGGCACGAGCTGGTTGAACAGCACCCGGCCCGCCACCGTCTCAATGACCTTGGTTACGAGGTCGTCGTTTTCGTCGCGCACCTGCGTCCGCACTTTGATAAAAGCGTGTTTGGAAAGCTGCCCTTCGTTAATAGCAATCACCACTTCTTCGTCGGAGTAGAAAATGCGGTCTTCGCCTACAATCTTCTCTTCGGGGGTCGAACGCTTGCCCTTCGTCACGTAGTACAGGCCCAACACCATGTCCTGGCTAGGCACCGCAATCGGGGCGCCGTTGGCCGGGTTGAGGATGTTGTGCGAAGCCAGCATCAGCATTGAGGCTTCCAGAATAGCGGCCGGCCCAAGCGGGACGTGAACAGCCATCTGGTCGCCGTCGAAGTCGGCGTTGAAC
>JANYFQ010000449.1 GCA_025362615.1 Hymenobacter sp.
GTGCCCGTCGTTACGGTAAAGGTCGAGGTAGCGCCGCTCACCACCGGGGCGCTGATGGTGCCGGGGCCGGTCAGGGCCACCGTGGCCGTCACGGGCCGGCTGATTTCGATGCTCCAGCTCGTGAGAGTACCCACGTCACTACTGGCATCATCGAAGACGTACAAGCGCCAGGTACCGTTTACCGACGCTCCGTTCAAAGCACTGGTTGGCAGTGAATATGTGCCGCCACCAAAGCCGCTGTTCAATGCCGGTGTTCCCGTCAGGCTACCCTCTGGAGCATAAGTGCCGCTCACGGGCGCAGCCTGACCAGCAACAGAAGTGGGTGCCCCGGTCAAGAAGGTGGTATTCGAATAGCTAGAAGTGGTTCCGCCGTTGTCAGTTGACAACTCCAGCGTTCCAACGGGCGTGTTGCTACCATCCGGGCCTACCAGGTAAAGGTCCGCGTCGAGACCAAAAGAGTGCGGCAGGTTAACCGTCACCTTAATAGTGCTGCTGCCCGAAATGACGGAGCCAGCCGGAGCACCGCTCAAGGTGATGGCTGAAAAAACGCCTGTCAGGCTGCCGTCCGGAATGTTCAATATCGGGCTTTCCGTCCGGCTACCCGACGCAATCACCTCACTCCCTACCGTGGCCGCCACCGTCACGGTGCTACCGGCGCAAACCGGCCCCGTGGGTGTCACAACTACCGTCGTTGCCGGCCCCGGAATCACGTTCACCACGATGGTTTGGGTGACGGTGCAGGAGCCTTGGGTGCCCGTAACCGTGTAGGTCGTGTTCTGCACCGGGTTCACGGTGATGGGGTTGACGTTGGTCGTCACGGTGGGCAGGCCGCTGTCGATACCGCTCACGCTGCTGGTCCAGCTGTAGCTGTAGCTGGAGGTGCTGCTGGCCGTGAGCGTAACCGGGCTGCCGGGGCAGGCCGGCGTGGTGGTCGAGGGCGTGATGGTAATCGGGTTCGGGATGCTGACTGTGATGGTCTGCTGCGCCAGCGCGTTGTTGGAGGGGAGGCCCGCGTCGTTTACATAAGTCGTGGTGGCATCAAAAAGGTAGGCACCCGCGCCCACTACCGACGGGTCGTAGGTACCCACCGTAAAGTCAGCGGTGCCGCCGGCGGCAATGGCCGTGCCGGTGTAGGTGCCGGTCACGGTCACGGTAGTGGCGTCGGGCCGCGTCACGAGCACGCTCACCGGAATGTTGGTTTCGGGGGTGGCGTTAAAGTTTTTAATCGTCACCGTTATCGGCTGCGGGCCACTGTAGCACGGCGTACCGGTGGGGGCCACGAGGGCCGTGATGCCAAAGTCCTTGGCGGGCAGGTTGAACTCGTCGGCCCCGATATCGGGCCGGGTGCCGCCCTGCGGGCGGGTTTGGCCATCGAAGTCGGTCGTCAGCCCCGCCAGGCCAGCGGCGCTGAATTTCGGAGCCTGAGCGTTGGTGTTCACCAGGTGCAGGTCGGTGGCCGACGTAAAGGGAGCCAACTCGTTGATGGAGTTATCATCCTTGCCCGTAGCCAGGCGCAACAGCGTCCGCGGCGGGCCTACCACGCCCAGGCCGGCTTGGTCACCGCCCAACAAGGCCAGTACGCTGCCCGTGCCGCTCACGAAGTAGTCGTTGTAGTCAATGGCCGAGTAAGCCCCACTGGGGGCGTTGCTGTAGAAGGCGTAGTTCTTCGTGCTGCCGCCCGTGCCCGGCACCGTCGTGTTCGCGAAGATGTTGTTGCGTACGGTCAGGGCCGTTGAGCCGCTTTCCACGACAAAAGCCCCTACCAATGCACTGGCGACGGCACCCGTCAGGGTACCGGCCATATTCACCGAGTTGTGCAGCACACTCACCCCGGCCTGGGTACCAGACAGGTAAATGCCCGCCGGCGAATTGTTGGAGAAGTTAGTGGCATAGCCGTCGCCCGTGACCGCCGACACCATGTTGTTACTCAGTACCACGTTGGCCGTGGCCGAGCCGGTAACCACGTAAATGCCCCGCGCACCGTAGCCACTTGTGCCCGTGTAGGCAATGCCGGTTACGTTGTTGGCATCGACGGTAACGCCCGTGGCCGTGGTACCAACCACGATGCCTGCCAGTGCCAGCGATGTGCTGGTGCTGCCGATGTTCTGCACCGTGTTGGAACGCACCGTGGCCGTGGTGGTAGTGG
>JANYFQ010000498.1 GCA_025362615.1 Hymenobacter sp.
CGCCCGCGCCGCCCGACCTTAAACAACTGGTCAGCGGCGACTTTGCCAGCGCCTGGGGCGGCATTGCCTCGCTGCAACTGGCCCTGCCGGTGCTCTGGACGGCCGCCCGCCGCCGGGGCGCCACCCTGGCCGATATGGCCCGCTGGCTCAGCCAGAACCCCGCCCGGCTCGCGGGCCTAAGCCAGAAAAAGGGCCAGATTGCGCCCGGTTTCGATGCCGACTTGCTGGTCTTCGACGCTGAAAAAACCTTTGTCGTCACCGCCGACCTGCTGCAGCACAAACACAAAGTGTCACCTTACATTTGCCAGGAATTGACGGGGGTAGTGGAACAGACTTTTCTGAAGGGCACGCCGGTATACGACCGCCCCGCGTTTGCCCACCTCAACCACGGCGAATTTTTAACCCGGTAGCGGAATGCAGCAGCACTATACGGCCCGCGCCGAGCGCATCATGCAGCGCATCGAGCAGTTGGCTGCCATCAGCGAAGATGCTCAGGGCGTGACGCGTACCTTCGGAACCCCCGCTTTTTTGGCGGGGCGCGACCTGGTGCAAAGCTGGCTGCAAGCCGCCGGCCTGGCCCCGCGCACCGATGCCATCGGCAACCTGCGCGGGCGGTTGGTCAGCGCCAACCCGGCCGCCAAAACCTTCGTCCTGGCCTCGCACATCGACACCGTGGTGAACGCCGGCAAATTCGATGGTCCGCTGGGCGTACTCATGGGCCTCGACCTGCTCGAAAGCCTGCAAGCCCAAAATGCCGCGCTGCCGTTTCACGTTGAGCTTATTGCGTTTAGCGACGAGGAAGGCGTTCGGTTTCACACCACTTACCTGGGCAGCAAGGTGGTTGCGGGCTCCTTCGACCCAGCCTGGCTGGCGCGGCCCGATGCCGACGGCATCACGCTGGCGCAAGCCCTCGCAACGATGGGCGCCGACGCCAGCCAACTGGCCGCCGATGCCATTCCGGCCGCCGATTGGCTGGGCTATTTTGAGCTGCACATCGAGCAAGGCCCGGTGCTGTGGGAGCGCAATATCCCCGTGGCGCTGGTCACGGCCATTGCCGGGCAGCGCCGCGTTGAGCTGGTTTTCAGGGGCATGGCGGGCCACGCGGGCACCGTGCCCATGCCCATGCGCCAGGATGCGCTCTGCGCCGCCGCCGAGTTCGTGCTGCTGGCCGAGCGCGTTGCCCAGGCCCACGGCCACGGGCTGGTGGCCACCGTGGGCAAGCTCGCCGTGAGCCAGGCGGCCAGCAACGTCATCCCCGGCGAGGTAACGTGCAGCCTCGACCTGCGCAGCCCCGACGAAGCCCAACTCGCCGCCGCCCACGACCTGTTGCGCGCCCAGGCCACCGACCTGGCCACCCGCCGCCGCGTTGGTTTGAACTGGAATATCATTCAGCAAACCGCGCCCGTTGCCTGCGATGGTTCGCTTAATAAATTGCTCGCCCAAGCCATTGCCGATAGCAGCCACGAGGTGCTGGCGCTGGTAAGCGGTGCCGGCCACGATGCCGTACCAGTTTCGGCCGTCGCCCCGGCCACCATGCTATTTATTCGCTGCTACAAAGGCATCAGCCACAACCCGTTGGAAAACGTGGAATTATCGGATTTAGCTGCCGCAATTGAGGTGGCGGAGCGGTTTATTCAACTGCTTATGAACCAGAACGGAGGGTAACGCGAAAATCTGTTTCGCGTCGCCGGAACGGCGAATTGCTCGCGGATGCTACCCTAAGTCCCCCTTTATTTTACCTTGCAATCATTCGCCGTTCCGGCGACGCGAAACAAGTTTTCGCGTTACAACCCGCCCTAACCCCACCCAAGAATGGAAATGTCCGCCCTGACCCGCTCGGTCGTCAAACGCAACCACGCCGTCATTGCCCCCGACGGCCACATCAACAGCAACGTACCCGGCTGGACGGGCTGCACCGTTAATGTCATCATCAACGAGCAAATGGGCGCACACCTCTGCCAAACGCTCATCACCCTTACCGAGGCCGGGCATTTGACGGGCGAAACCCAGGCTTCGCAGGTGTTTTTTTACGTGGTGCAGGGCCGCTGCCAGGTCACGGTGGGCGGCGAAACCCGCGTTCTGGGCCTGGGGCAGTACGTGTACATTCCTGTGGGCCAGCAGTATGAGTTTAGTAAGCCCGAGGCGGGCACGCAGCTCCTCACCTTCCATAAAGTGTACGAGCCGCTGGCGGGCCACGCCACGCCGGGCATCTTTTTCGGGGAGAAAGACGACAGCAAAGCGCCCATTTACATGAACGACCCGGCCCTGCGTATTCAGGAGCTGCTGCCCAACGAGCTAGGCTTCGATATGGCCGTTAACATCTTCACTTACAGCACTGGCGGCAACCTCCCGATGGTCGAAACCCACATCATGGAGCACGGCCTGCTGTACCTGCAAGGCCAGGCCATTTATATGCTCGACCAGTGTTGGTACCCGGTGAAAAAAGGCGATGCCATTTGGATGGCCCCGTATTGCCAGCAGTGGGCCACGGCCATGGGGCAGGAGCCGTCGGTTTATATTTATTACAAAA
>JANYFQ010000528.1 GCA_025362615.1 Hymenobacter sp.
CACCGCCGCCTACCGCCAAGCCATCCTGACGGAGCTGGTGCCGAGCTGCCGCAAAATGGCCGACTTTCTGGAGCGCGAGTACCTGCCCAAGGCCCGCGCCAGCAGCGGCATCGGGGCCGTGCCGGGCGGCCCGGCCCTGTATACCTACGCCGTGGCGGCCTGGACGACGACCGACCTCACGCCCGCCGAAATCCGGGCGATGGGGCTGAAAGAGGTGGCCCGCATTCGGAAGCAAATGGAGGAAGTACAGGCCCAGGTGGGCTTTAAGGGCACGCTGCGGGCGTTTTTCGAGCGCCTCAAAACCGACCCCAAGGCCATGCCCTTCAAAACGCCGGCCGAGGTGCTGGCGGCGTTCCACGCCATTCAGGCCAAGATTGACCCCAACCTGAAGAAGATTTTCGGGCGGGTGCCGAAGTCGCCGTTCGAAATCCGGCAGACCGAGAAGTTCCGCGAAGCCTCGGCCTCGGCCGAGTACAACCAGGGCAGCGCCGACGGCTCGCGGCCGGGCATTTTTTACGTGCCCCTGCCCGACGCCACCAAGTTCAACGTCACCTCCGGCATGGAGTCGCTGTTTCTGCACGAGGCCATTCCGGGCCACCACTACCAAACGTCGCTGCAACAGGAGAATACCGCCCTGCCCAAGTTCCGCCGCTTTGCCTGGTACGGGGCCATGGGCGAGGGCTGGGCGCTGTACTGCGAAAGCCTCGGCCCCGAGCTGGGCCTCTACACCGACCCCTACCAACGCATTGGCGCCCTGAACGATGAGATGCTGCGCGCCGTGCGCCTCGTGGTGGACACCGGCCTGCACACCGGGCAGCTCAGCCGCGAGCAGGCCATTGCCTACATGCTCGACAATATGCCCACCTCCGAGGCCGACGCCACTTCCGCCATCGAGCGCTACATGGCCTGGCCCGGCCAGGCATTGAGCTACAAAGTAGGAGCCTTAAAAATCCGCGCCCTGCGCGAGAAATACGCGAAGCAGCTCGGCAGCAAATTCTCCCTCAGCGACTTCCACGACGAGCTGCTGAAAGACGGCGTGATGCCTTTGGCCGTGCTGGAGCGCAAGATGGATGCGTGGGCGGCTTCTCAATGAAGAATTAGGACGCTGCGCTTAGAGCCTATCCAAATAGGCGGTGCGGGCGGGCGGCTTTTCGCCGCCCGCCCGCTTGTCGTCTGGCTCGTTTGGGCTGCCGTTCAATGATTAGCGGGCGGGCGGCGATTAGCGGGCGGGCGGCGAAAAAGCCGCCCGCCCGCACCGGCCTACCTGCCCGGCCTATTTGGATAGGCTCTTATTGCCCGCCGCCGGCGTTCACGGTGCCACCCGGATTTGTTGGCGGGGACTGCGGTCGGGCGGCTGCTCGCGGCCAAAACCCTTTGCAACCCGGTTTCTGCCTTCCGGGCACAGCTTCAACTTTGTGGTAGAAAATGGTAAATTGTGGTGGGTTTATCGGTCCGCGTCCTTACTTTTGTCTGGCCCGCCACGCTGCCGCAGCGGGCTGCCCTTTCCTTGAGTATGCAGACCCTTCTTTCCGGCGAATACGAATGCAAGCTTGACCCCAAGGGGCGGCTCGTGCTGCCGGCCAAAGTGAAGGGCAGCCTGCCCGATGAATCGGGCAACCAACTGGTGCTCGTGCGCGGCTTCGAGCCGTGCCTGGTGCTGTACCCGGCGGTGGCCTGGCGCATCATTCACGAAAAGGTGATGGCCCTCGACGAGTTCAACGAGGAGTACCGGCAGTTTCAGCGCAATTTTTTTCGGGGCATGACGGAGGTCGAGCACGACAGCATCGGGCGGTTTATGCTGCCGCGTACCATGTTGCGCTACGCAGGCATCGAGAAGGAGGCCATCATCGTGGGCCTCGGCAACCGTTGCGAAATCTGGGACCCGGCCCGCTACGACGAGTTTCTCATCAAAGACCAGAAGAGCTTCAGTAAGCTGGCGCAAAAGTTTCTGTCATCCGATAACCATCTGGCTTTCTGAGGATGACGACCACGATTTCCACCCCCGACCCACGCCCCAACGATACGGCCTACCACCGGCCGGTGATGCTGGCCGAATGCCTCACCGGGCTGGCCCTGCGCCCCGATGGCTGCTACGTGGACGTGACCTTCGGCGGCGGCGGCCATTCGGCCCGTATATTATCTCAACTTACTGCGGGCCACTTGTATAGCTTCGACCAGGATGCTGCTGCCGAAGCCCAGGCCGCTGCCCTGGCCGGACCTAATTTCACGTTCATTCGGGCCAATTTCAGCGAGTTGGAGGCCGAGTTGCAGCGCCGCAACGCGCCGCCCGTCGATGGCTTGCTGGCCGATTTAGGCGTGTCGTCGTACCAGTTCGATACCGCCGAACGGGGTTTTTCGACCCGCTTCGACGGCCCGCTTGATATGCGGATGGACGCCCGCGCCGGTCAAACCGCCGCCGACGTTCTCAACGACTACCGCGAAGCCGATTTGCACCGCATTTTCGGAATGTACGGCGAAGTGACCAACGCCCGTACGTTGGCCGCCACCGTAGTAGCCGCCCGCCGCAGCCGCCCGTTGGCCACCATCGCGGAGTTAAAAACCGCTATCCAAGCCATTATGCCGCGCGGCAAGGAAAATAAATACCTGGCGCAAGTGTTTCAGGCACTGCGTATTGAAGTAAACAAAGAAATGGAGGCGTTGCAGGAAATGCTGACCCAAACGGCCGCCGTACTGCGCCCCGGCGGGCGGCTTGTGGTCCTCAGTTACCACTCGCTTGAGGACCGGCTGGCAAAGAATTACATTGCCAAAGGCAAGTTTTTTGGCGAAGTTGAAAAAGACTTTTTTGGCAACGAAACCAAGCCTTTTGCTGCCCTCAACCGCCGGCCCGACACTGCCTCATTGGAGGAAACCGCCGCCAACCCCCGCGCCCGCAGCGCGAAATTACGCGTAGCCGTTAAAAACGCATAACCCATCATTAAAACTTTGGCTGCCAACATCATCCGTCCTTCCGACACGCCGCGCCGCGCCAACGTGCCGCGTGAGGTGCCCGCCCCCCCGGCGGCGAACGGCCCGGCTGTACCCGAAATTTACGATGCCCAAAACCCGGCCGAAATAGCCGCCGCGCAGGCTGCTGAGTTGGCTCAGGCAGCGGCCAACCAAGCGGCGGAGGCCAAAGCGGCTGCCAAAGCCGAGGCCCGCCGCCAGCGCGAAGCGGCCCGCTCCGAGCGCCCGCGCAAGACCTGGAGCATTTTCTCGTTCCTCGACCGGCTCACGAGCATGGACGGGCTGTTTCGGGAAGGATTGCCGGTGCGCTACCTGCCCAAGTTGCTGTTTGTGATGCTGATAACGCTGCTCTACATCGGCAACACGCATTACGGCAACCGCATGAACCGCAGTATTCAGCGCCTCAAGCAAGAAACCGAAGACCTGCGGGCCGACTACACGACCCTGAAATCGGACTACATGGAGGCCAGCAAGCAGAGCGAAGTGGCCCGCAAAGTGGCCGCCCTCGGCATGGTGGAGAGCGGCTCGCCGCCGTTCCGCATCAACGTGCCCGCCGGGCACCTCGACGCGGCGGCCCTGGAACTACTGCCCGTGCTGACGGCCGACTCGCTGGGTGCCCGCGTGGCCCGCGACTCCATTGCCGCGCAACTAGCTGATTCGCTGGCCGGCCGCCGCCGCCGGGCCGCCGCCGAAGCCGACGGTGGCCCCGAAATCATTGCCCCGCCTCAGCCCGACGAACTTGACCCAGATGCTGCGGTTGCGCCCGTTGTTGCGGGTGCGGTCATCAGTAAAAAACCACGTTCGGCTGCCAAAGCGCCGCACAGCAGCGGCAGTTCCAAAGCAAATTTCGAGGCAAAGCCGCACGGCGGCAAGCACCCCACTGGTGCCAAAAACACCGCTCACAGTCGCAAATCGGCATCAGAGACCAAGAAAATAGTAAAAAAAAGTACAACGCAGCACAAATCGATGGGCAGCAAAGCACCCGCCGCCCACTCCGCCGCCCACCGTTCTACCGCTAAGCCCGCCCACCGATGAAAAGTGTGAAGCAATCCATCGTGACGCGGGTGCGGCTGGCCTTTCTAGGCGTAGCCGTGTTTTCGGGAATGATTTTCTGGAAAGCCACCCGCATTCAGTTTCAAGAAGGGGCCAAGTGGCGGGCTTTGGAGCAGGAGCGCCGCATCAGCTACCAGCCGGTGCCCGCCACGCGGGGCAACATTTACTCTGACAACGAGAGCATTATGGCCACGTCGCTGCCCTTTTACCGGGTAGCCTGGGACCCCGGCGTGGTGGAGCCGGAGATTTTTCGGGCGGGTGTGGACTCGCTGGCCTGGCACTTGTCGCATTTTTTTGGCGACCGTAGCGTACAGGAATACCGCCGCCGCCTCACCAACGCCTACAACGCCAAGGAGCCGGCCGTGCGCTACATCCGCCTCAACTCGCGGCAAATAAACTTTCAAGAGAAAAAATTGATGGCGCAATGGCCGGTTTTTCGCACTAAGCGCAACCGGGGCGGTGCCTTATTTGAGAAGGTGGACAAGCGGTTTCGGCCCTTCGGCGGGCTGGCGCAGCGCACCATTGGCTTCGTGAACGAAGACCAGCACGGCGCGGGCCTCGAATACACGTTTCAGCCCGACCTCGCGGGCAAAGCCGGTGAGGCGCTGTTCGAGCGGGTGCCGGGCGGCGTGAAACCCGTGTACGACGGCACCGAGCTGAAACCCGTGCCCGGCTACGACATCAAAACGACGCTCGATATCAACTTGCAGGACGTGGCCGAAAATGCCCTCTACAAGTCGCTGGTGGACAATAATGCCCAGTACGGCTGCGTGATTTTGATGGAAGTGGCGACCGGCGAAATCAAGGCCGTGGCCAACCTGGGCAAGGCCACCGACGGCACGTACAAGGAAGACTACAACTACGCTTTTGCTGACCAGGGCCGCACCGAGCCGGGCTCGACGTTCAAGCTGGCTTCGATGATGGCCCTGTTTGAGGCCCACCCCGAAATCAGCCTCGACGATGTGGTGGACACTGGTAATGGCCGCATGGCCATTGGCGGGGCCGTGAAATCGGACTCGCACGCTTACGGCCGCATCACGGTGCAGCAGGTTTTTGAGAAGTCGAGCAACATCGGCGTGGCCCGCCTCATTCACGAAAACTTCGCCAAAAACCCCGCCGAGTACGCTAATTACCTCAAAAAATTCGGCCTCGACAAACCCCTCGGTTTTCAGATGACCGGCGAGGCCCGACCCTACGTCAAAGACCCCTCCGACCGCACTTGGAGCCGCACTTCGCTCACCACCATGAGCATTGGCTATGAGTTGAAGCTGGCCCCGCTCCAAACGCTGGCTTTCTACAATGCCATCGCCAATGGCGGCGTTAAAATTCAGCCCATTATCGTCAAGCAAATCAAGCAGGCCGACCAGGTTTTGCAAACCAACGAAGCCAAAGTGCTGAATGCTAAAATATGCTCGGCCAGCACGTTGGTGAAGTTAAAGTCGATGATGGAGGGCGTGGTACTGGCCGGCACGGCTCGGGGCATCAAACCCAAAGATTACAGCATTGCGGGCAAAACCGGCACCGCCTGGAAATTTAAAAACGGTAAATACACCAAAACGTACAGCACCAGTTTTTGCGGTTATTTCCCGGCCGACAAACCCAAATACAGCTGCATTGTGGTGGTCGATTCGCCCCGCAACGGCCGCATTTACGGGGCTGATGTAGCCGCCCCGGTGTTCCGTGAAGTGGCCGATAAATGCATGGCCCGCGACCTCCTTAGTCAGCGCCCGCTGCTGGCCAAAGCCCGTCTCAACAAGAGCCGTGTGCCGCTGGTGCGGGCCGGAATGCAGGACGAATTGGCTCTCGTCTGCCAGAAGCTGGGCCTTGCCGGCCGCACCCAGGCCACCGGCGGCGAGGAGTGGGTGCGGGCTGCGTCCGACACTGCCTTCCACGCCCGCACGGTGGCGCTGGTGGTGAACCCGGTGCGGCCCGGCCGCATCCCCAACGTGCGTGGCCTGACCCGGCGCGATGCCCTTTTCCTGCTCGAAAACAAGGGGTTGCACGTTCGGGCGCTGGGCACTGGCCGCGTCCACAGCCAGAGCCTGCCCGCCGGCCAGCCCCTGCACCGGGGCGACCTGCTCACCCTCGTCCTCACCGAAATCGGCCCCCGCCTCACCGCCCCCCAGGCCCTGCCCGAACCCGAACACACCGACCTCGCCGAGAACCTGCTCCTGACTCCCGCCGAAGCAGAAGCCACCCGCAAACCAGTGGCCAAACCCGTTGCTAAAACGCCGCCCAAACCAGCGACTCTGGCGCACAAGCCGGAACCAAAAGCTACCGTAATTCAACCAATAAAATCAAAAGAAAAATCGATTGATAAGTCGGGAGAAAAACCGGCAGTTAAGAAAAAAATTAAGCCA
>JANYFQ010000542.1 GCA_025362615.1 Hymenobacter sp.
GCCTTTTTGCACCAGTCCGATGCCGTGCTCGCCCGAAATGGTGCCGCCCAGCTTCACGCACAGCGCGAATATCTCGGCAATGGGCTGGCGCAGGCCCACGTTCCACATCTCGTCGTCGAAATCGCCCCGGATGATGTTTACGTGCAGGTTGCCGTCGCCGGCGTGGCCGTAGCACACGCTTTTGAAGCCGTAGCGTGCGCCGATTTCTTTCACGCCGGCCAGCAAGCTGGGCAGCTCGGCGCGGGGCACCACGGTGTCTTCTTCTTTATAAACCGATTTGTAGCGCACGGCGTTGCCGATGTTGCGGCGGATGCGCCACAGCTCGTCTTTCTGGGTGGCGTTGTCGGCCAGCAGAATTTCGCCCACGTCGTAGTGTTCGAGCACGCCATAAACTTGCTCGGCTTCCTTATAGAGCTGTTCCAAATCCTGACCATCCAGCTCGATGAGGAGGTGGGCGGTGATGTCGGCGGGCACGGCGAGGGGAATTTTGAGGTAGTCGCACGACCAGGCAATGGCCTCGCGCTCCATAAATTCCATGCCCGAAGGAATGATGCCGGCCCGAAACACGGCCGACACGGCTTCGGCCGCCTGCGCCACCTGCCGGAAAGGCACCAGCAGCAGAATATTCTGCTGCGGATAAGGCAGCAGCCGGAACACCACTTTGGTGATGATGCCCAGCGTACCCTCCGAGCCCACCATCAACTGGGTGAGGTTGTAGCCGGTAGCATTTTTGAGGGTGTTGGCGCCGGTCCAGATGATGTCGCCGGTGGGCAGCACTACCTGTAAATTAAGCACGTAGTCGCGGGTCGTGCCGTATTTCACGGCCTTGGGGCCGCCGCTGCTCTGGGCCAGGTTGCCGCCCAAAAAGCACGAGCCTTTGCTGGCCGGGTCGGGCGGGTAAAACAGGCCAACTCCCTTCGCCGCGTTCTGAAACGCCTCCGTGACGACGCCCGGCTCGACGGTGGCTTGCAGGTTGCGCTCGTCGATTTCAATAATTTTACTGAAGCGTTCCATGCTCAGCACCACGCCTTTATGCACGGGCAACGCCCCGCCGCTGAGGCCCGTGCCCGCGCCCCGCGCCGTGACGGGCACCCGCGCCGCGTGGCAGATTTTGAGAATGGCCGCTACCTCCTCCGGCGTACCGGGCTTGAGCACGGCATCGGGCTCAAAATGAAGGTCTTCGGTGTGGTCGCGGCCGTAGTCGGCGTAGGCGGCGGCCTCGGTGCGGGCAGCAGTGAGGACGTGGGCCTCCCCCACTATTTGCGCCAATTGGGCAAGAAGTGCGGGGGTGAGGGCGTTGAAGGCGGCAACGGGCGCAGGAGCGAAATCAGTCGGCATGGATACAGCAACCAGTCCACCCCGCACCGGGTTATCTTTGCAACCGATGCCAGGGAGGACGCGAACGATGAGGGAAACAATCATGCAAAGGTCGGGCGGCGGCTTGCTTTGCCTGCTGCTGTTGCTGCTGGCCAGCGGCTGCCACCGCAAGCTCAACTCCTACAACGGCGAGTACCGCTCGGCCCGCGAGATGGTGCGCCTCAAAAAAGCCGGGCGCAGCCCCAATGCCCGGCCCATCGGCAAAACGAAGGAGAAGATAAAAACCGGCGGCGCGGGCGGCACCGTCAAAATCGTGGCGGTGCGCCCGCGCCGTGCGGGCAGCGCCACGGGTACGCTGCGCGAGGTCATCGAAACGGCCCGCTCGTACCAGGGCACGCCTTACTTGTACGGCGGCACCACCCGGCTGGGCCTTGATTGCTCGGGGCTGCTGCAAGTGTCGTTTGCCGAGGCAGGCGTTGCCATCCCCCGTTCTTCCAACGAGCAGGCCGTGTGGGGCGAACCCGTAAAAGTCACCGACCTGCGCCCCGGCGACCTGGTATTTTTTGGCCCCTCGCCGGGGGCGCGTACCATCACGCACGTTGGGCTGGTGACGGTGGCCGACGCAGAAGGAATTGATTTCATTCACGCTTCTACCTCGCTGGGCGTAGTTGAAAATAGCCTGGAATCGGACTATTACCTGAGCCGGTTTGTGCGGGCAGTAAGGCCGAGGTTATGATTTTAATTGCTTAACTGTTCGATTGTTAAGTTACTGCGCTTTCGCACCAACCAAGCCTCTTTTCCCAGTACGAAGCACCCCTCAAAACAATTAAACAACTGCTGTTGCGCGGTGGCCCGAACCCCGTGGGGGTTCGG
>JANYFQ010000587.1 GCA_025362615.1 Hymenobacter sp.
GCCGCACCTCAAAGGTGGTGCCATGGCCGGGCTGGGTGCGGAACGTGAGCGTGCCTTCGTGCAGCCGGGTCAGGCCTTCGGCCAGCGCCAACCCAATGCCCGAGCTGTTGGCCGACGACCGGGTGCCCTGGTAAAACCACTCGAAAACGTGCGGCTGGTCTACTTCGGCAATGCCCTGGCCGGTGTCTTCCACGCTCACGCGCACGGTGCCGGCGGCGGGGTCGGGTTGCAGGCTCACCGTAATCTGGCCGCCGTCGGGCGTGTACTTGAAGGCGTTGGATAAGAGGTTGAAAAACACCTTGTCCAGAATCTCGCCATCGAACCAGAGCTGCACCACCGGCTCGGCGGGCAAAAACCGGAAGGTGATGTTGCGCCGCCGGGCCGTTTTCTCAAACACGTCCATGAGCTCGCGCACAAAATCGACCAGGTTGCCCTCAATGGCCCGCACCGACATCTTGCCCACGTCGATTTTACGAAAATCCATGAGCTGATTCACCAGGCGCAGCAGGCGTTGGGCGTTGCGGCGCACGAGTTGCAGGTCCTGACGCTGCCCCTCCAGCAGGTCGGCCCCGTCGGTCAGCATCTCCTCCACCGGCCCCAGAATGAGGGTGAGCGGCGTGCGCAGCTCGTGCGAGAAGTTGGTAAAAAACCGCAGCTTGGCCTCCGAGGAGCGGCTGGCCTCTTCGGCCGTGCGCCGGCCGGCGGCGGCCAGCTGCGCAATCTGGTTGCGCTGGGTGCTGATTTCGGCGTTCTGCTGCTCCAGCTGCCGCCGGATGCGCCGGTTGAGGCGCAGCGCCCGCCACGCAAACGCCCCCAGCAGCGCGGTAATCAGCAGGGTAACCAGCAGCAGGTACACGGCCGTGCGCTGGCTGGCATAGCGGCGCATCCCCGATTCGAGGAGCTGCTGCTGCCGCCGCAGGTCGTGCTGCTGCAAGGTCAGCTGCTCGGATTGGGCCCTCACCGGCCCCACGTTGGTCGAGTCGATGACCATCGTTTCCAGCATGTTTTCCTTGGCGAAGGGCTCGTGACGCAAGATGCGCAGCGCCGTGCGAATGGCTTCCTCGCCGCCCGTGGGGTAAAACAACGTCGCGTTCAGGGCCCCGTCCGCCACCATTTGCAGGCCGTTGCCCGGCCCGCCCAGCCCGTCCACCCCCACGATGCGGACGCGGTGCGGCCGCGCCAGCCGCGCCACCACCTGGTAGGCGGCGCGGGCCATGGGGTCGTTGTGGGCAAAAATCAGGTCCGTTTCGGGGTGCGCCCGCAGCACGGCGGGCAGCTGGCGCAGCACCGAGGCGGGCTGCCAGTCGCCGGCCACCTGCGACGTCAGCCGAATGTCGGGGTACGCGGCCAGCGCCTCCGCAAAGCCCCTGGCGCGGTCGGCGGCCGGCGAAGAGCCCAGCTGGCCGGCTATTTCGAGCACCTGCCCGCGCTGGTGCAGCAGCTGGGCCACGTAGCGGCCGGCGGTGCGGCCCACCTCCAGGTTGTTGCCGCCCACGTAGGCCGTGTAGAGGCGCGAGGTGGTGCGCCGGTCCAGCACCACCACCGGAATCCCTTGGTTGTAAGCCGTTTCAGCCAGGGCCGTGAGGGGCCCCGACTGGTTGGGCGAGATAATCAGCAAATCGACCCGCTGCTTAATCAGCTGCCCGACTTGCCGGCGCTGTAACTCGCTGTCGTTGTGGGCATCCAGCATCTGGAACTGCACGTTCGGATGAAAGCTCAGCTCCTTTTCCATGCCCGCCAGCATGGCCCGCCGCCAGTCGTCGCCCATGGTGCACTGCGAAAAGCCGATGCGGTAGGCCGGCTCGGGCGGGGTCGGGGCGCAGCTCCCCAATACCATGCCTACCGCCAGCAGAGGCAGTATTCGAAACCACACGAATCGCAGTAAATCAGTCACTTAATTTATAAAACAGGAAGGAATTACGGGGTAAGCGGGTAATCTCGGCGGGACAACGGGCGCTGCCTGCTGCAAACTACACATTATCTCGGGGCCGGGTGCGGCGCAACGTGCGCAGGGCCGCGCGGGAATGGACGCGGCGAGCGCAGCCGCCGCGAGGGCCATGCCTGGAGAACGGAAGTTACGGCCCGAAGCCCCAAGGTGTTCACCCCGCCAGCGCCCGCCGGCAAAAGCCGGGTTTGTTTGTTTCGGTACTGATTTTTGACAAAATACTACCAGCTTTGTGGTTTCCCCGGCCACGACCTGCGCCGGGCTTCTCCACCTGTCTTCCCCTTGCCATGATGGTGCTTTGTCGCGTGCTGTTTTTGTTGCTGCTGGTGGGCTTCACGGGGCTGGCAGCGCGGGCTACCGTGCGCCTGCCGGCGCTGGTGGGCTCCCACATGGTGTTGCAGCGCGGGCAGCCGCTGCGCCTCTGGGGCTGGGCCGGGCCGGGCGAGGCGGTGCGCCTCACGTTCCGGGGCCGGACCTACGCGGCCTCGGCCCCGAACGCCAACGGCCGCTGGCAGCGTGGCCTGCCAG
>JANYFQ010000628.1 GCA_025362615.1 Hymenobacter sp.
TGAAGCTGTTTAGAAAGTCGGCTGGCGCGCGTTTTTAACGCGCTGCCGACTGGCTTCGCGTCTCCGACGCGCGGTCAGGCTCGCGCAAAGGCTGGCCCCACTCGGTCAAGCCGTGCGTCGGAGACGCGAAGCCAAGGGGCAGCGCGTTAAAAACGCGTGCCAGCGCCGGGCTTTTGACTTTCTAAACAACTTCAATGATTGTGCGGACCACGCAACGATGCGGATGGTTTGCGAATCGAAGAAAATCAGAAAAAAAAGCTGAATTGCTGCGACATCAGTAATTTTCTTGTCAAAAGTTGCAGGTGTTGTAAAAAAATACCCTTACCTTTGCAACTGTAATCATACCTCGACTCTCGTAATGGCTGTTCTTAATTCGTCCAAGTGCTGGTGGTGGCTGCGTTGTAGCGCGGCCCGGTATGTTTTGGCGTAGAATGAAATCAGGCGACTGATGTCATTAATTTCAACTCCAACTACCTGGCTTAATCGCCGGGTTTTTTTGTGCCCAATCTGTAGCAATGAGCAAGCCTCAAGCCCGAATTCGTTGGGTGCTGGTGGTTGGGGTTTAGGTGTTGGGTTTTAGGTGTTCGGTACTGAAAATTAAAATAGACCCAACACCTAAAACCCAACACCCAACACCCAACACCTAAAACCAAACCCCCAATCCCCCAATCCCCCAACCAGCCCCAAGAAATTTTATCGTGTACCAACTCCATACCCAACAGCGCCGCCTGCTGGCCGACACCGTAACGCCGGTGGCGCTGTACCTGCGGCTGCGCGACCGTTTTGCCAATTGCCTGCTGCTGGAAAGCGCCGATTACCACGGCCAGCAAAACGCCTACAGCTACCTGGCCTGCGAACCACTGGCGACGTTCGAGCTGCGACGCGGCGGCGAGCTGCGCCAAACCCTGCCCGGCGGCGAGCAACTCACCGAAACGCTGCCCACGCCCGGCTTGGCCCTGGCGCGGCTGCGCGAATTTGCCGCCCGCTTCCAGCCCGACCCCGCCGTGCCCACCGGCGAGTTGCTCAGCAACGGCCTCTTCGGCTATCTAGGCTACGAGGCCGTGCAAAGCTTTGAGGACGTGGTGCTAAACCCCGAAAAAGTGCCCGTTGCCGATTTACCGCTCATGCGCTACGGCGTCTTTCGCTACGTGCTGGCCTTCAATCATTTTCGGCAGGAATTATTTATCTTCGAGCACCGCGTGGTGGGACAGGAACCGGCCGAGACCGACGCTGCCGGCCTCGACCGCCTGGAGCAGCTTGTGCGCCACACCGGGGTGCCGATGTTTGATTTTCGCACGGCCGGACCCGAAACCAGCAACCAAACGGATGACGAATTTCGGGCGCGGCTGGCCCAGGCGCAGGCGCACTGCCGGCGCGGCGACGTATTTCAGCTGGTGCTGTCGCGGCGGTTCGAGCAGGCGTTTCAGGGCGACGAATTTAACGTCTATCGGGCGTTGCGCTCCATCAATCCGTCGCCGTATTTATTTTATTTCGATTACGGCGACTACAAAATTTTTGGCTCTTCGCCCGAAGCCCAGCTTCGGGTGCAGGGCCGCGAGGCCAGCCTCTTTCCGATTGCAGGCACCTACCGCCGCACCGGCGACGACGCGGCCGATGCCGCCGCCGCCCAGCGCCTGGCCGACGACCCCAAGGAAAACGCCGAGCACATCATGCTCGTGGACCTGGCCCGCAACGACCTCGCCCGCCACGGCACCGGCGTAACGGTGCGAACGCTGCGAGAAATCCAGTTTTACTCGCACGTCATCCACCTCGTGAGCCACGTCACGGCCACGCTGCCCGCTGCCGCCGATACGCTGCAAGTTGTGGCCGACACCTTCCCGGCCGGCACCCTGAGCGGTGCCCCCAAGTACCGCGCCATCCAACTAATTGATGCGCTGGAACCCACAGCCCGAGGCTATTACGGCGGCTGCATCGGCCATTTGGGCTTCGATGGTAGCTTCAACCACGCCATTATGATACGCTCGTTTTTGAGCCACGGCCAGCGACTTTATTTCCAAGCCGGCGCTGGCGTAGTAGCGGCTTCGGAAATAGAATCAGAATTGCAGGAAGTGCATAATAAGCTCGGGGCATTGCGGGCGGCGATAATAAGTGCTTAGGTTAATTGTCGAATTGCTTAATTGTTGCTCATACAGCATTTGAACGGCACTGCGCCCAATGCGGGAAATACGCACTCGCCAGCAACAATTTAGCAATTCAACAATTAAAAAAACAATTCAAAAAAAATGAAACTCCTCGTCCTCGATAATTACGACTCCTTCACCTACAATCTGGTGGAGCTGTTGCGCGACCTCGGCCACGGCGGTAACACTACTGTGCTTCGTAACGACCGGCTGGCGCTCGAAGCCGTGGCTGCTTACGATGCGGTGCTGCTTTCGCCCGGCCCCGGCATTCCTTCCGAGGCAGGGCTGATGCCGGCCATTATCCGCCGCTACGCCCCCGAAAAGCGTATTTTGGGCGTTTGCCTGGGCCATCAGGGCCTGGCAGAAAGCTTCGGCGCAACGCTCTACAACCTGCCCGCATGCTGCACGGCGTGGCGCACGAGGCCGAAGTTGTGGAGCCCGACGAGCGCCTTTTTCGCGGTTTGCCCACACGGTTCAACGTGGGCCGCTACCACTCCTGGGCCGTGCGACCCAACAGTTTGCCTGCCGAATTGGAAGTCACGGCCCGCGATGCCAACGGCGAAATTCTAGCCCTGCGTCACCGCCAATTCGATGTGCGTGGTGTGCAGTTCCACCCCGAAAGTATTTTGACCGAACACGGCGCTAAAATGCTGAAAAATTGGCTGGCGTAACGCGGGTTTTCAACCCGCGCATCAGAACGTCAAAGTGAATTAAAACCAATACGCCAAATCCAAAACACCCCGGTAATTTTCCCTGATTCGCGGGTTGAAAACCCGCGTTACTGCATGAAATACTACCTCACCAAGCTTTTTGACCAGCAAACCCTGACGCAAGTGGAGGCCCACGCCGCCATGCGCCAACTGGGCGAAGGCGGAGCCAAACCCGCCGAAACAGCCGCCTTGCTGGCCATCTTCCGAATGCGCCCCCTGACGGTTGCCGAGCTCTCAGGCTTCCGTCAGGCCTTGCTCGAACTCAGCCGAGACCCTGGCCTTGATACGCGTGATGTGCTTGATATTGTGGGCACTGGCGGCGATGGCAAGGATACCTTCAACATCTCGACGCTGGCGGCTTTTGTGGTGGCCGGAGCGGGGGTGCCGGTGGCCAAGCATGGCAATTTCGGGGCCTCGTCGGTGTGTGGGTCGAGCAACGTGCTGGCGCATTTCGGCTACGATTTTGACGCCGGGCCTGACCGGTTGCGGCGGCAGTTGGAGCAGGCAGGAATTTGCTTTTTGCACGCACCATCCTATCATCCGGCGCTGCGCCACGCTGGCCCGGTGCGCCGCGAGCTGGGGTTGCCGACGTTCTTTAATTTGTTGGGGCCGCTCGTCAATCCAGCCCGGCCCCGGCAGCAATTACTGGGGGTTTTCAGCCAGGAATTGCAGCGCGTTTACCATTATTTATTGCAGCCGACTGGTACGCGCTACGCCGTCGTCCATGCACTTGATGGCTACGATGAGTTGTCGCTCACGGCACCAGCCAAAGTGCTTACTTCGGCGGGTGAAAAGTTGCTGGCTCCCATTGATTTGGGTCTTACACAATTGGCAGCCACCGACCTTAGCGGCGGTGCAACCGTGGCCGAGTCGGCGGCGATATTCAGTAATGTGCTGCACGGTCGCGCTGCGGCCGCCCAACGCACGGTGGTGTTGGCTAATGCGGCGTTGGCGTTGCAGGTGGCCGACGAGAAATCAAGTTGGCCCGCCGCGCTCGACCAGGCCAGCGCTTCGCTCGACTCGGGGGCGGCACGGCGGGCATTCGAAATAATGCTGGCCAATTGAATTGAAAAATAAAAACATTCTTAAAAATAATTTGCCTTAAAAAGAAATGACCATCCTCGAAACCATTGCCGCGCAAAAGCGCCTCGAAGTAGCTGCCCGTCGTGAATTGGTGCCGCTAAAAATGCTCGAATCGAGCTTGTATTTTGAAACGCCGACGCTCTCGTTGCGGCATTACCTGACGCGGCCGGGCAGCACCGGGCTTATTGCCGAATTCAAACGACGCTCGCCCTCAAAAGGCTGGATAAACCGCTATGCGCCAGTGGAACGCACCACGCTTGGCTATATGCAGGCCGGAGCAGCGGCCCTGTCCATTCTCACGGACGAAACCTTTTTTGGCGGTAGCGCAATCGACCTTACCGTAGCCCGGCGCTACAATTATTGCCCCGTGCTGCGCAAAGATTTCGTGGTGGATGAATACCAGGTAATTGAAGCCAAAAGTTTGGGGGCGGATGCCATATTATTAATTGCGGCACTTCTTTCGGCCACCGAAATTGCCCGCCTGGGCCGCCTGGCCCACGATTTAGGGCTTGAAGTGCTGCTCGAAATTCATAGTGCCGACGAATTAAATACAGCCGCACCTACCGTTGATGCCGTGGATTTAATCGGCGTGAACAACCGTAATCTGCACGATTTTAGCGTCAGCCTCGACACCTCGGTGGCCCTGGTCGACCTCATTCCGGCTGGTTTCATTCGTGTTACCGAAAGCGGAATTACCAACGCAGTCACGATTTCGGCTTTGCGCGGGGCTGGCTATCAGGGTTTTTTGCTGGGCGAAGCGTTTATGCGGTACGCCCGGCCCGAGCGGGCCTGCGCCGCATTGTTGCAAGAAGTGGCGGCATTTGAAATCCAGGTTTCAGCGTTGGCTCATGTCAGTTAGAAAGCCAACATTGTTGCTGAAAGTATGCGGCCTGCGCGAGCCGGCCAATGCCGCTGCCGTGGCGGGGCTGTCCCCGGATTTCATCGGCTTTATATTTCATGCTGCTTCCTCGCGTTACGCGCCAACGGAACTGAGCGGCGCAACGGCGCGGGCGTTGCCGGGCGGGCCGGCGCGGGTGGGAGTTTTTGTCGATGCGGACCTTCAAACCATGCACACCATTGCCACCGAATACGGCCTTGATTTTGTGCAGCTTCACGGCCACGAAACCCCTGCCGATTGTGCAGCACTGCAAGCGGCCGGTCTGCAAGTGATAAAAGCCATTGCGATAGGCGAGAAATTGAATTTGAGTACGTTGCGGTTGTTCGTGCCACACGTAAATTATTTTCTTTTCGATACGTTGGGCCATGCTCCAGGCGGTAACGGTATCGTATTCGACTGGCAAATTTTGCGGCACTACGACCTGCCCATTCGCTATTTGCTGGCCGGAGGTATCGGCCCCGAGCACGCCGCTGAATTAGTGCAATTAGAATTGCCCGGCCTGGCCGGAATTGATGTAAACAGCCGCTTTGAAATTGGCCCCGGCTTTAAAGATATAAAGGCACTGGCGGACTTTCAAGCCGCTCTAACCGTTAATTAACTGCCCCTGGAGCTATACATCTTTCAATCTTTTTTTGTAAGCGTGTAGCGTTTGTCGCAATTTCCTTAAAAATCATGATAACCACTCTCAAACAACCTACTTTACGCGGCTATTACGGCGAATTTGGCGGAGCTTTTGTGCCGGAAATGCTTTTTAATAACGTCGAGGAATTGCGAACCAATTACCTCGAAATTATTAACTCGGATAGCTTTAAAACCGAGTTTGATGCGTTGCTACGCGACTACGTAGGCCGCCCGACGCCGCTGTTTGAAGCCCGGCGCTTATCGGCAAAATACGGCGCACGTATTTTCCTGAAACGTGAAGATTTGTGCCACACCGGGGCGCACAAAATAAACAATACTGTGGGACAAATTATCCTGGCCCAGCGGCTCGGTAAAACCCGCATTATTGCCGAAACCGGGGCCGGGCAGCACGGCGTGGCCACGGCCACGGTGTGCGCCCTCGTGGGCCTGCCGTGCGTGGTGTACATGGGGGCCGTGGACATTGCCCGGCAAGCGCCCAACGTGGCCCGGATGCGCCTGCTGGGTGCCGAAGTTCGCCCGGTCCACAGCGGTAGCAAAACGCTGAAAGATGCCACCAACGAGGCCATCCGCGACTGGATTGCTAACCCCGTTGATACCCATTACATCATCGGCTCGGTGGTGGGTCCGCACCCGTACCCCGACCTGGTGGCGCGGCTGCAAAGCGTCATCAGCGAAGAAATACGAACGCAACTTTTGGCTGTTACTGGCTCTGAACTGCCTGATTGTGTGGTGGCTTGCGTGGGTGGTGGTTCCAACGCGGCCGGGGCGTTCTACCACTTTTTGGACGAGCCGACGGTGCGCTTGGTGGCGGTGGAAGCGGCCGGTTTGGGAGTGCATTCGGGGCATTCGGCGGCTACATCGGTGCTGGGTACGCCGGGCGTTATTCACGGCAGCCGGACGTTGCTGATGCAGGACCGCGACGGGCAAATCACCGAGCCGTACTCGCTGAGTGCGGGCCTCGACTACCCCGGCATCGGGCCGCTGCACGCGTACCTGGGGGCCGTGGGGCGGTCGGAGTTTGTGGCCGCCACCGACGCGCAAGCGCTGCGGGCAGTAGGGGAATGCGCCCGCCTGGAGGGTATTATTCCGGCCCTCGAAACAGCTCATGCACTGGCCGTGCTGGGCGACCTGAATTTCAAAAAAACCGATGTTGTGGTTGTGAATTTATCCGGCCGGGGCGATAAGGATTTGGATACTTATTTGAAAAATATGGAAGGGCTGGAAGAGTAAAATCAGGTTAGCCAATTTTCCAACTCCCTTTGTTCTTTTATTTCAAAAATAACCGCTAAGATGAACCGTCTTCAAGCTGTTTTTCAGCCCCAGAAAAAGGTGCTGAATATGTATTTCACGGCCGGTTATCCGGCCCTGGCCGATACGTTGCCAATTGCCCGCGCATTGGTGGCGGCCGGGGCCGATATTCTGGAAATTGGAATGCCTTTTTCTGACCCGCTGGCCGACGGGCCGGTTATTCAGGGCAGCAGCACGGCGGCGCTGGCGAACGGCATGAATTTGCGAGTATTATTTGAGCAATTGCGCGACTTGCGCCAGCACCTGCCCACTACGCCGGTGCTGTTGATGGGCTACTTGAATCCGGTAATGCAGTTCGGATTTGAGGAATTTTGCCGGGCAGCGGCCGAAGTGGGCGTGGACGGCCTCATTTTGCCCGACCTGCCACTGGCGGAATACCAGGAATTTTACGCCGATGTATTTGCGCGGCACAGGTTGCGGCCGGTGTTTCTGGTTACGCCGCAAACCAGCGAAGCCCGCATCCGGCAACTCGATGAATTGAGCGAGTCGTTCTTGTACCTAGTGTCTGGCCCCGGCACCACGGGCGGCACTGCGCCAACGGACACTTCTTCTCAAACTGCTTATTTTGAAAGAATTGCAGCCATGAACTTACGTAATCCGCGTCTCATCGGCTTCGGTATTGGTACTGGGTCCGCGCTGGCCCGCGCCTGGCAGCACGCCGATGGGGCTATTGTCGGCTCGGCCCTCATACAGGCGTTGGCAACGGCCAAAGATGCCCCCGCTGCCGCCGCCGATTTTGTGCGCGAGTTGCGGCACAGTGCTGAAATCCCAGCTGTCTAAAGCCTTATTTTTACCTCTGAAAAATATTTCAATTGCCATGATATTACAACTCGAAAAGGAAGCTCCGGTCGCGCCTGTGGCGAAGGCTTTGGCGGCGCTGGGCTACAAAACGACCGAAGTCAGCACCCAGTACGCGCATTACTTGGTGGGCATTGGCAAGGCGGACGTCGATATCCGGCGCATCGGGCAGTTGCCGGGAGTGCGCGATGTGCATCGTGTATCAGATGATTATAAGCTGGTTAGCCGCAAGTGGCGCACCCGGCCCACGGTGATTGACCTGGGCGACGGCGTACGAATCGGCGAAGGCGGGCTGGCCATTTGCGCCGGGCCGTGCAGCATCGAAAGCGAGGCTCAAATGGAAAAAGTAATGGCCCATTTGCTGGCCAACAACGTGCGGCTGATGCGCGGCGGCGTATTCAAGCCGCGCTCGTCGCCGTATTCATTTCGGGGGTTGGGGCTCGAAGGATTGCGCGATTTTCACCGGTTGGCGCAGGCCAACGGCATTAAAATAGTGACCGAAGTCATGCAGGTTTCGCAGGTGGAGGAAATGCACGATTTCGTGGACGTATTTCAGGTGGGAGCACGCAACACGCAGAACTTTAATTTGCTCGATGCGCTGGGCAGCGTGGACAAACCGGTCCTCATCAAGCGCGGTATTTCAGGTACAATTGAGGAGTTGCTGTCGTCGGCCGAGTACGTGTTTTCGGCCGGCAACGAGCGTTTGATGCTCTGCGAGCGGGGTATCCGCACGTTTGAAACGGCCAGTCGTAATACCCTGGATTTGAATGCGGTGCCCATCCTCAAAGAGAAAACGCACCTGCCCGTCATCGTGGACCCTAGCCACGGAATTGGGTTGCGCGAGCACGTGCCCGCGATGGCGCTGGCCGCCGTGCTGGCCGGGGCCGACGGCATTGTGTACGAGGCCCATGAGACACCCGAAACGGCGGCTTCGGACGGGCAGCAGACGCTGGATTTTGAGGAGTCGGCGCGGCTGATTCGCAACCTGCGCCGGGTGTTTGCGCTGCGCGAAACCTTGGAATAAGAAAAGGGGCGGAATTAAAAATTTTGCCTACATTTGCAGCACCATGCAGCGTCTGTCCACCAATTGCTTTATGCCGGTACTAACTCGCCCTTACGGGACCGGGGTCGGGCCGCATTTGGCAGTACGAGAGCAACGCGCATGATGCTTCTCTCGCTTACAACCTGAATGTTAAAGCCCGGTTCCGCCAAGGAAACCGGGCTTTTTTTTGCCTCGTTGCGTCCGGCCGTTGGCCAGCACCAAAAGCCGGACCGCCACGAGTACAACGCAAGCACCAACCGCACGCAATCAGCTTTTTCGACTATGTTCCTGCAACCCCGCACCGCCACTTATTCGGCCCAAGACCAACTGACGTGGAAAATTTTGTTCGACCGCCAGCACGCGCTGCTGCACCGGCGGGCCGCCCCGGCGTTCAGTCAGGGGCTGGAGCGACTGGGGTTGGGCCGCAACACCATCCCCGACCTGGCCGAGTTGAGCGCCGAAGTACTGCAACTAGCTGGTTGGGAGTTGCTTGCTTTTGGGCAGCCGGTGAGCCAAACCTTGTTTTTTGAGCTGCTGGCGCGGCGGCAATTCCCGGTTGTGACGCGGTTGCGGACCATGCGCGACTTCGATTTCAGCCCGCAGCCCGACCTTTTCCACGATTTGTTCGGGCACGTTCCGATGCTGCTCAACGCCGATTTTGTCGATTTTTTGCATCAACTGGGCCTGGCCGCGCAAGCGTTGGCCCCGGCAGATGCAGCGGGGCGGCGGCAGCTCTGGGCGCTGTATTTTTTCACGGCTGAGTTCGGGTTGGTGTCGCACGAAGGCAAGCCGAAGCTCTACGGCGCAGGGCTGCTGTCGTCGGCGGGCGAAATTCATCACTGCGGCGATGCCGGAACGCCGCGTCTGGACTTTGATTTGGCCGCTGTGCTACGGACGCTCGTGCGTGACACCCGGTTTCAAAACCAGTATTTTGTGTTGCCCGATTTGGCCATATTGGCCGATTGCGTGGCCGAATTGAGCGGGCTGGGGGTAGGGGAGTGGCGGGTGGCAGCTTGATTGGGTGGGTGAGTGGGTGTTGGGTGTTGGGTTTTAGGTGTTGGGTGTTCGGTTTTAGGTGTTCGGTGTTGGGTGTTGGGTTTTAGGTGTTCGGTTTTAGGTGTTGGGCCTTCGGCTGTC
>JANYFQ010000641.1 GCA_025362615.1 Hymenobacter sp.
CTCCGCCCCGAACTCACCCTGGTGTGGAAAACCCAGCCCCAGGCCCTGCTGCTGGCCGGCAAGCTGCGCGCCAGCCTGCGCACCACCGGCGAAGCCGCCGACGTGCTCACCCCCCAATCGAAGCGCCTGGGCGAGCTGGACGACATGATAGACGGCCCCAAAAAAGAAGGCAAGCTCAAGTACGTAATGAAGGCCCTGGCCCTGCAATACGACGAGGAAGACGACGGCAAGCCCTACTACCGCGAGTTCGGCATCGAAAAAATAAACCGCGCCTACACCCTGCCCCGCGACCGCGGCGAACGCGCCAAGGCCCTGCTCAAGCTGGTGAAAGCCTTGAGCAACCCCAAACACCAACTGGCCGACATCAAATACGGCAAAACCTTCTGGAAAGAAATTTCCGACGAGTACAACCGCTTGCAACCCAAGCAGGCCAGAGACGCTGGCACCCGCTCAACCGAAGTAGCCGGCAAAAACCTGTTCCGCGAAACAGCCGAAGACGTGCTGGTGGCCCTGCTGTACCTGCTGCGCGCTAACTACCCGCAGACGTACAAGGCCGAGCGCCGCAAATTTGGGGTGCTGAAGGAGAGCTATTGATGGGGTGGGGCGAGTGAGTGAATTAATGGTTCGGTTGTGCTCGCTGACACACGGCCAACTGACCATTCACTCATTCGCTCACTCACTCATCCACTTATTGTTTCAAGCCTTCCACAACTCCTGCTGCACCTGCTTGCCCACCGTGAGCATAATGCGCACCGGATTAGGGATGAGCGTAATGCGTGCTTCCTTGCCGGGGTATTTTTCCGAATCGACCCACACGCCTTCTTTCGGGCCGGGGGCTTCGCCGGGTTGGCTGGGCAGGTAGGCGGTGGGCAGCAGCACGTCGGTGTCCGACTTCAGGTCGCGGTGAACTTTGTCGAGAGCGGCTTCCAGCTCGTCGCCGTATTCGTCGTTGAAGTCGTCCTCCAGGTCGTGCAGGGCCTCTTCTATTTCGTCGTAGCGGGGGTCGTCGTATTTAAGAACGTGCAGCTCGGCTTTCTTTTCAATCAGAGCCACAAGGGCGGTGTTGATGCTTTGAATGTCCATGTGGGGGCGACGGGGTGCGGGGAAGGGTCGGTTTGAGACAGTATCGGGCTGCAAAAGTGGCGATGAAACGGCAAACGCCGCGCTGGTTGGCGGCCAGTGGCCCGACGACCAGCAGCGGCCCGGCACTTTTCGGGCCGCGCCGTACTTTTATTGGCGCAAACCGCTCCTCTCCCCCCAACCCCTCCCCCGCCCATGCAAACCATGACCTCGCCCGAAGTGCTGGCCCAGCCCGCCCAGGATTTTTTGCCCCTCAACGGCACCGATTACGTCGAGCTGTACGTCGGCAACGCCAAGCAGTCGGCCTACTACTACCAGGCCGCATTTGGCTACGAGCTAGTGGCTTACGCCGGCCCCGAAACCGGCCTGCGCGACCGCGCCAGCTACGTGCTGCAACAGGGCAAAATCCGCCTCGTCCTCACCACCTCGCTGCTGCCCGACTCCGACATCACCCGCCACGTAGCCCAGCACGGCGACGGCGTGAAGGTAATGGCCCTGTGGGTGGACGATGCCCGGCAGTCGTTTATCGAAACCACCAAGCGCGGCGCCCGCGTCGCTTTCGAGCCTTATACTATTGAAGATGAGCACGGCAGCGTCACGCTGGCCGGCATCTACACCTACGGCGAAACCATCCACACCTTCGTGGAGCGCTCCAATTATTCGGGGCCGTTTCTGCCCGGTTTCGTGGCCCGCACCAGCGGCCTGCCGCAGGGCAACCCCGTGGGCCTGCTCCACATCGACCACTGCGTGGGCAACGTGGGCTGGGGCGAGATGAATACCTGGATTAAATTCTACGAAGACGTGATGGGCTTCAAGCTGCTCATTACGTTTGACGACGACGACATCAGCACCGAGTATTCGGCCCTCATGAGCAAGGTCGTCAGCAACGGCAACGGCTTCGTCAAATTCCCCATCAACGAGCCGGCCGAGGGCAAAAAGAAGAGCCAGATTGAGGAATACCTCGACTTCTACCACTCGCCCGGCGTGCAGCACGTCGCCATCGCCACCGACGATATCCGCGCCACCGTCACCGAGTTGCGCCGCCGGGGCGTAGAGTTCCTCAGCGTCCCATCAGCCTACTACGACGACCTGACCGACCGCATCGGCCACATCGATGAGGACATGGAATCGGTGAAGGCCCTCAACCTGCTCGTGGACCGCGACGAGGAAGGCTACCTGCTCCAGATTTTCACCAAGCCCGTCGAAGACAGGCCCACGGTATTCTTCGAAATCATCCAGCGCAAAGGGGCCAAGAGCTTCGGCAAAGGCAATTTCAAGGCGCTGTTCGAGGCCATCGAGCGCGAGCAGGCGTTGCGTGGTAATTTGTAACAATTCACTCCGTGAAACGCTGTGAACGCTGTGCGAGATTTTTTCACACAGCGTTCACAGCGTTTCACGGAGTTTTTTATTTCTAATCATGTCCCTAACTCCCGAAATCCAAGCCGCCGTAAACTGCTGGCTCACCCCCGCTTACGATGCCCAAACGCAAGCTTCCATCCGCCAGATGCTGGCCGAAAATCAGCACGAAGCCCTGACCGATGCCTTTTACCGCAGCCTCGAATTTGGCACCGGCGGCCTGCGCGGCATCATGGGGCCGGGCTCGAATCGCATGAATCGGTACACGCTGGGCATGGCTACTCAGGGCTTGTGCAATTATTTGATTCAGTCGTTTCCGGGCCAGGAAATTAAAGTGGCCATTGCCCACGACAGCCGCAACAATAGCCCCGAATTTGCCCAGATTTCGGCCGGTATTTTTTCGGGCAATGGCATCACCGTTTATTTATTCGACGCGCTGCGGCCCACGCCCGAATTATCGTTTGCCATCCGGGAGCTGGGTTGCCAAAGTGGCTGTGTCATAACCGCTTCACACAACCCGAAGGAATACAACGGCTACAAAGTTTATTGGAACGACGGGGCGCAAGTTGTCGCTCCGCACGACGCGAACATCATTACCGAAGTAAATAAAATTACGTCAATTGACGACGTTAAATTCACGGCTGATAATTCGAAAATAATTAGCGTCGGGGCGGATATTGACGCTTTATATTTCGCCAAAGCCAAGCAGTTAAGCATTGACCCGGCCGCCATTCAGCGGCAGCACGATTTGAAAATCGTGTACACGCCCATCCACGGCTCGGGCATTACGGTGGTGCCCGGTTTGCTGCGCGAATTTGGCTTTACCAACGTGAGCATTGTGGAGGCGCAGGCCACGCCCGACGGCAATTTCCCGACCGTGCAGTCGCCCAATCCCGAAGAAAAAAGTGCCATGCAACCGGCCCTCGACCAAGCCCAAACCCTTGACGCTGACCTGGTGCTGGCCACTGACCCCGACGCCGACCGCGTGGGCATGGGCGTGAAGAACAACGCCGGCGAATGGGTACTGCTCAACGGCAACCAAACGGCCGCCCTACTGACGAATTACCTGCTTGCGGCCCGCCGCAAAACCGGGCTGGCCCAACCCAACGATTTCATCGTGTACACCATCGTCACGAGCGAAATTCTGGGCGACATTGCCGCCCGCCACGCCGTCAAAAGCTACCAAACCCTGACGGGTTTCAAATACATCGCCGGCCTCATCCGCGATTTGGAAGGCCAGGAAAACTACATCGGCGGCGGCGAGGAAAGCTACGGCTACCTCATCGGCGACTTCGTGCGCGACAAAGACGCGGTATCGGCCTGCGCCCTCATTGCCGAGATGGCGGCCGTGGCCAAAGACCAGGGCCGCACCCTATACCAGGAAATGGTGCAGATGTACGCCGACTACGGACTTTACCTCGAAGACCTTATCTCGCTCACCAAGAAGGGAATGCGCGGGGCCGAAGAAATTCAGGAAATGATGGCCGGCCTGCGGGCCAACCCGCCCGCTGCCATCGCGGGCCTGCCAGTGGTGGAAATCCGGGACTACAAAACCGGGCAAATCCACGACCTCCGCACCCAGACCGCCGTCGCCACTGGCCTCGAAAGCTCCAACGTGTTGCAATTCATCCTCGCAGATGGCAGCAAAATATCGGCCCGCCCCAGTGGCACCGAGCCCAAAATCAAATTCTATTTCAGCGTCCGGCAACCGTTAAAATCAGTGGTGGATTTTGATTTGGCCACGCGGCTAGCGCGGGAAAAGATTCAAGGCATAATTGCGGATATGCAGTTAGGATAGAACTTTAGCGCAGGACTAATTACGGGGGATGTATTTACAAAGCGTCTTCAGTTCGCAACTTTCGCGGGTCGCTCCGCGAATCAAGCACCTGCTTTATCCAAATTATTTCCCCGTCAATTTGGTGGATGATTTTACTGAAACCAACTGTCGCATAGCGTAATGCATCTGCGGGCCGTACAATTGCCAAATAAGGTTCAGGGCGGCCCAGGGCCGGGAATATCTCTAACTTGTAGGTGTAAGCCACCACAGCGGTCAGCTTCTTCTCACGGGTGTCGGGAGCGGCTACTTCCCAGTAGTCCAGTAACTCTTCCATGTCGGTGAGCGCCCGACGGGTCCATTTCACGCGCATTCTAACGCTTGGCGTAATGGCGCAAGTGCGCAGCGGCTTCGTCGTTGGTCAGCACCCGGCCGTGTTTGATGTCGTCGTCGGCAGCATCCAGGCGCGCCATCAGTTCCGCTTCCGAATACATGGGGGGGTGTGGCAGGCGTTTGTGGTCGAACTCCAGCACGGCTTCATCAATCAAGCGACGCAGTTCGTTCATTAGCTCAACATCTTGCACGGCAATAACTTGCTTTATTACCAGAACTTTCTCCGCTTCAAGGTTCATGACGTTTTCTTTTAATTGAATCCACCCACAAGTTACGACTTGTTCAGCGCATACACTTCACCGCCGTTCGCGCCCCGTACCCAGCAACAGCAGCACCAGTAAAAAGAAGCCCGTAGTGCCCAAACTCCACCACGTTATTTCGGGTACGCCGTGGAAGTAGCGCATTCCGGGCGCGTAGCGGCCCACCATCGTAAGGCCCGAAAACAGGATGCCCGCCACGCACAGCAGCGCCAGAATGCTGCGGCTCACGAGCTGGTCGGCCTTGCGTAGCAGCGTGTTGTAGCCGCTTAGCTCCACTTTGACGCGCAGCTCGCCCTTGCTTATTTTCCGCACAATCTGGCGGATGTCGGCGGGCAGCGTTTGCAGCAGGGCCAGCAGTTGGGTGCCGGTGTATTCGGCTTCGCTGAGAATGTTTTCCTTGGAATACTGCTCCTTCACGATGCGGGCACCGTAGGGCCGCACAAATTCAAACGTATTAAAATTAGGGTGCAATACTTTGCCAATTCCTTCGAGAATAACCAGCGCCCGCAGAATTAAAAACACTGCGCCGGGCACTTGCAATTTGTAATTATAAATCACGGCTTGCAGGCTGTCGGCCAGGTCGCTCATTTTCATTTCCTTCACGTCGAGCACCGCGAAATCTTCGATGATTTGCATCAGGTCGGCCTCGAAAGCCCGCATATCGGGTATTTCGGACGTGAGGGCCAAGCGCCTGAAGTTGAGCGCCATGCTGCGGGCATCCTGCCGGGCCATGCCGATGAAAACGCCCGCAAAAGCGTATTTCTGCTGCTTGGTGAGCTTGCCCACCATGCCAAAGTCGATGAGCACCACCGTGCCGTCGGGGCGCACGAGTACGTTGCCGGGGTGCGGGTCGGCGTGGAAAAACCCGAACTCGAATATCTGGGTCAGGTAAATGTCCATGCCCGTTTCGGCCACGGCGGCGGGGTCGAGGCCCCAGGCGAGTAGCTGCGGTTTGTCGGTTATTTTGCAGCCTTTTACAAACTCAATGACGAGTATTTTATCGGTTGATATTTCGCGGTAAGGCTTCGGAATATAAAACGTGGTGTAATTCGCGTACAGCTTCCGCATTTGCTCCATCGAGCGGGCTTCGGCGGTGTAATCCAGCTCCTTACTCATGCTGCGCTCGAAGGCATCGACCACATCCTGCGGGTTGGCCAGGCCCTGACTGCTCAAAAAGCCGCTCGTCAGGCGCACGAGTTCGTGGAGCAGGGCGAGGTCGCCGCGCACTTTTTCCTGCACACCGGGGCGCTGCACTTTTATCACCACGTCTTCGCCCGTGAGCAGGCGGGCGCGGTGTACCTGCCCGATGCTGGCCGAGCCGATGGGCACGTCTTCAAAATCGCTGAATACGGCCTCCAGCGGCTGTTTCAGTTCGGTTTCGATGATTTGGCGGGCCACGGCCACGTCGAAGGGCGGCACATTGCTTTGCAGCTTCTCAAACTCGTCAATCAGGGCCTGGGGTAGCAAGTCGGCGCGGTTGCTGAGCGCCTGGGCCAGCTTGATGAACGTGGGCCCTAACTCTTCGATAATAAGGCGAATACGCTCCCAGCGCGTGGTATCGAATACCTGGCGGTCGGCCTGCTGCCAGCTTAGCTTGCGGCTGCTGCTGACCAGGCGGCGCAGCGGCGTACTCGTCACCACGTCCTCGAAGCCGTATTTGAGCAGGACTTCGCCCACTTGCTTGAGGCGGGTGAGGTTGGAGATGGTATTTTTAAACACAGACCGCAGATTCAAACGGATTTAACGAATGGAACGGATGCGTAGCGCGGGTTTTCAACCCGCGCAGTACGCGCTATTGGCTGGAGGGAAAAGACGAAACCACGCCGCGCCAAACAACTGCACTTGTTGCCGCGCAAAGATGGGGTTTTTTGGTGGCCGACGCGCTGCCAGGTCAAAAAGAGGCAGGCTTCTCGCCTGCTTCGGCGCAAACAATGTCAATATAAGAAACCCCGCTTGCGGCAGGCAAGCGGGGTTTCTTAAACTGGGTAATGAGCCACCTAGGCGTTGTTGTCGTCGGCCTTGGGCGCGGCCGAGGCAGCGGGGGCGGCGGGCTTTTTGGCGGGGGCAGGCTTCTTGGCGGCCGGCTTGGCCGGAGCTTTTGCAGCGGGTTTGGCCGGAGCTTTTGCAGCGGGCTTGGCTGAAGTAGCGGCGGCACGGGCAGCAGTGCTGCTCTGGGCCGTTTCGGCGGCGGCGCTTACGCGGTCGGCGGCCTTTTTGGTGGCACCGGCTACTTTGCTGGCTACACTGTTGGCCGTTTTGGCGATGGTGCTGCCGGCAGCGGGCTTAGCGGCGGCCTTCTTGGCTCCGCTTTTGGCCGATTTCGATTTGCTTTCGGTCGCCATTCCTACCGAGGAACGCAGGCGGTCGGTGAGGCCCTGGAACTGCTTTTCCAACTCTACGCGCTTGGTTTCGCCGTTTTTCATCAGCTCATCCACAATCTTTTTGCCTTCCTTTTCGGTCAGCTTGCTGTCTTTTACCAGCGAATCGATGGTGGCCTGCACTTTTTTGTTGCCTTGCGCAAGGTAGCCGACGCCGGCATTCACGAACTTCTTAAACAAATCTTCCATGGCTTAAAAGGGGGTAAAGAGTGAGGAGATGAAGGCGAAGTAATTGAAGTTCGCCAGATTGCCACACAAAAGTAGTATGCAAGCCTAACAAATTCACCACAAGCCGGCGAAACTGCGGCTATATTTTTGGGCATTCGGCCAGCAAACCCCCAAAAACGCACTATTTGCTGACCAACCCGGCCTTTTTCTTTTGACGTTGCGGTGCGGCCAATGCCTGAAAATCAACTTCGGCCACCGTTTCATTGCTGCCCGAAAGCGCAGCATTGGCTGACAACAGCGGCGCGGGCCATTGCGCCGTCACGAACGCCGCCACCTGGTCGAGCGCCTGCCCGGCTTCGGGCAGCACCCGCCAGAACAAATGCCACCAATGCACCAAACCGTCAAATACTTGCAACGTAACGGGCACCCCGGCGGCGCGGGCCTTCGCGGCAAAGCGTTGCACATCGTCGTAGAGCACTTCGGCATCCGACACTTGCACCAGCAGCGGCGGGAGGCCCGTCAAATCGGCCAGAGCGGGCGAGAGCAAGGGGTTCTCGAGCGGGGTGCGGTGGGCGTAGAGGCCGCCCCAGTTGCGAATTTGCAGGGCTTCGAGCAGCAGGCTTTCTTCCCGCGCCACACGGCGCAATACGTTGATGGGCAGCACCAAATCCGTCCACGGCGAAAGCGCGATGGCAGCGGCGGGCAGGGGTTGTCCGGCATCGCGCAGGCTCAGCAGCAACGACAGCACGAGGCCGCCGCCGGCCGAGTCGCCGGCCAGCACGATTTCGTCGGGGCGGTGGCCGTGGTGCAGCAGCCAGCGGTAGGCGCGGCGGGCATCGTTGAGGGCGGCCGGAAACGGGTAGTCGGGGGCCTTCCGGTAGTCGATGGCGAAGGCGTTGAGGCCGCAACGCTGGGCCAGGGTGCCGACGAGGCTGCGGTGCGTATTGAGCGAACCGCTCACGTAGCCGCCGCCGTGCAGGTACAGCAGCGCCCGCGTGGGGTGCGCATTGCGCGGGCGCACCCACTCGGCGGGCAGTCGGTTGTCAATGCGAAAGCTTTCCAAATGCACATTCCAGGGCATAAACTGGCCCACCGCCCCCACGGCCTGCGCCAGCCGCACGGTGGCCACACCGGGCTTGCGGCGGGCCAACGGCGCAGCGGCGGCTGTCAGCAACTGTTTGATGATGAGATGCTGAAAACTGGGCATGGGTGTTTAATTGCTGAATTGCTGAATTGCTAAATTGTTGGCTGTTCTGGGTTGGCTGTTCTAGGATATGTCCCGCAGTGGGCGCAGTAGGTGAAACGCAGGGAGCGCAGTGCCGTTCAGGGGCCGTATGAGCAACAATGCAACAATTAATCAAACAATTAATCACCCAACTTATTTCCCCGGTAGCCTTTGATGGCCAGCGGAATCCAGCCGATGACGGGGACGAAATACGCCAGCGTAATGGGGTTGCGCCACACCATTTTCCAGAACGAGCCGGGGCTTTCGAGGTCCATTTTGAAGTTGCGCTCGCCGTTTTTTACGTAGCGGCGCTCAAATTCGGTGAATACGGCGGGCCAGGCCCAGGGCAGGAAAAAGGGGAAGAAGCGCCAATTTTCTTTCATGCGCTGCCACAGCTCGGCCCAGCAGTAGGGGTTTTGACCGTGGGCGAGCACGGCGGCATCCATCTCGGCTTGCATTTTTTGTCGAATCTGCTCGCTCAGGGCCAGGTAATCTTCGCGGGTTAGCTCGTCGGTGGTTTTGGTGGTGAGGTCGGAGGGGCGGATGCGGGTGCCCATCACGAAGGTGAGTTTGGCCGGCAAGGCGAGGTAAAAAGCCCAGGGCTGGATGATGACCAGCACCAGCAGCAGCGTGAGGGGCAAAAAAGGAATGCCAATTTTCTTCGTCAGCCGGTTGATGGGCTCGAAGCTGTAGGCGTAGGGGTTGAGGTATTCGGCGTTGATGGTGTAGAAGGGCACGATGTCGGTGCCGTGCAACAGGCTGAGGCGCACCATGCTAGTGGCCAGCCGCTGAAACTGGTACTTGCGGTTGAACCCCTTGCCGATGCCGGGTACGCCTTCCGGGTACAGCATCAGGTTGTGGTCCTGGTAGTACATCATGGTTTCAAAGTTGAGCGTGGTGGCATCCACCGAGCCGCACTTTTTCCAGAAATCCTGCACCAGATACGGGTTCATGAGGGCCGTTTGCGAGAGCAGCGGGGCCGAGAGCGGGCGCGGCAAATCGCGGAGCGAGCCGTGCTTGGCCAGCAGGTGCCGCCAGAGGTGCGAAAGCGCCACGATGGCATCCCAGGGGAAGGCCATGCCGGAATGGTTGCTGGCAAAAATCAGCGGCCGGTCGGGGTTGTTGGGCTGCGGGTAGTCCTCAAAACCCACCAACTCGGAGCGAAACCACACGCGGTCGAGCAATTGCAGGACGTTGTCGTCCAGCGTCTGCGTAAAATCCTCCCGAAAGTAGTCGTTGTAAATGCCCTGATTGGCAGCAATGGCGGGCGGTACGGGAATGGTCACGGAACGGGGCGTAAAGCGGGACCGGAAAGATACGGGGTAGCGCGGGTTTTCAACCCGCGCGTTGGCCGGAGTGGCGCGGGT
>JANYFQ010000659.1 GCA_025362615.1 Hymenobacter sp.
GGGACCGCACCTACGGCGGCAACAACCCCGAGAACCTACAGGACGGCATCTCCACGGCCGATGGCGGCTGCCTGCTGGCCGGCCGGACCTTTTCCTCGCAGAACGGCGACGTGACCGAGCCCTACCCCGGCCCGGTGCTCAACGGCGACTACTGGCTGCTCAAGCTCGATGCCCAAGGCAACGTGGAATGGGACCACCGCTACGGCGGCGAGCAGAGCGAGACGGCCACCAACCTCTATCAGAACGCCGACGGCACCTACGTGGTGGCCGGCCAGTCCTCGTCCGGGCAGAGCGGCACGCGCAGCGAGCCGAATAAAGGCGGCATCGACATCTGGCTGCTCAAGCTCAGCGCCCAGGGCGTGCAGCTCTGGGACCGCAGCCTGGGCACGGCGGCCGATGACTTTACCAACGGGTATGGCCACCTGCTGCCGGCAGCGGGGGGGGGCTACCTGCTCACGGGCTCGGCCCAGGGGCCGGCCAATGGCGACAAAAGCCAGCCCGGCCGGGGGAGCTACGACTACTGGCTGCTGCGCGTGTCGCCCACCGGCACCCGGCTCTGGGACCGCACCTACGGGGGCAGCGCCCCGGACTACGCCAGCAGCCTGCTGCGGCGGCCCGATGGCGGGCTGGTGCTCATCGGCAACTCCTTCTCGCCGGTTTCGGGCGACCGGACCGTCCCGAATTCCCCGGCCATCGGGGCTACGGGCTGGGTGCTGCAACTTGATTCGGCGGGCCTTCAGCCCCGGCAAGCGGCCCTCGTCAGCTTTGCCGATGACTTTCAGCGCACCCTGACCCGCACCCGCGACGGGGGGCTGCTGGCCGGCGGCAACACGGCGGGCGGGCCGGGCCTGGACCGCACAGCAGGCAGTTCGAGGTTCCTCCAGCAGCTCTGGCTGCTCAAGCGCGACTCGCTCGGCGTGGCCCAGTGGGATGCCTTCCTGGACTCGAACCGTGGGGAGGTGCTGCGCACGGTGCAGGAACAGGCCGATGGCAGCCTGCTGGTGGCCGGCACGGCCAACGAGGTCCGCCAAAACTCGCCCCGCAACCGCGATGCCGAATTCGTGGTCTACCAGCTCGACGCGGGCGGCCAACCCGACGACCGCTACGAAGTGGGCGGCCCCGGGGCCGACTGGCTGAGCGCCGCCCTGCCCACCGCGCAGGGGGACCTGGTGCTGGGCGGCACGTCCCGCTCGGGCCGGGGCCGCGATAAAACCGAGGCCAGCCGGGGCGGGGCCGACTTCTGGCTGGTGAAGCGCAACGCGCTGCCGGCCATCGAGTGGGACCACCGCTACGGGGGTAGCGGGCTCGACTCGCTGGCCACCGTGCTGCCCACGGCCGACGGCGGCTACCTGCTGGCCGGCTCCACGACCTCCCCCGCGAACGGAGAGGTCGGCGAGGCCGGCCGGGGCGCGGCCGACTTCTGGCTGGTGAAAGTCAACGCGCTGGGCCAGCTCCAGTGGCAGCACCGCTACGGCGGGCCGGGCAACGACTGGCTGGCCAGCGCCGAGCGGACACCGAGCGGCGGCTACCTGCTGACCGGCACGACGTTTTCCGGGGTCGGGGGCGAGGTCACGGAGCCGGGCCGGGGGGGGAGCGACCTGTGGGCGGTCCAGGTGGATAGCCTCGGGGCCGTGCAGTGGCAGCACCGCTACGGCGGCAGTGGCAACGAGGAAGCAGCCAGCGTGGCCCGCGACCCCGACGGGGGCTACGTCCTGGGCGCGACGACGGCTTCGCCCGTCACTGGGGAGGTGAGCCAGCCCAGCCGGGGCGGGGCCGATTATTGGCTGCTGCGGCTCTCGGCGCAAGGCACCGTGCTCTGGGACCAGCGCCTGGGCGGCAGCGGCGAAGAGGTGCTGGCAACGGCCGGCTCGACCCGGGGCTACGGGTACACCGTGGGGGGGCGCAGCGACTCGCCCGCCGGCAGCGGCGAGCACCAGCAGGCGGGCCGGGGCGCGTCCGATTACTGGACCCTGCTGCTGGGGGCCCGCCGGGTGCCGCCGCCCATTATTACCCGCTTCACGCCGGGTACGGGGACTTCGGGCGTGGTGGTCACCCTCACCGGCACGGGCTTTACGGGGACCAGCAGCGTCACGTTTAATGGCACGGCTGCGCCGGGCTTCGTGGTCGGCAACGGCGGCACGACCGTGACGGTGAGGGTTCCGTTCGGGGCCACCACGGGGCTGCTGGCGGTGACGGCCAACGGCACGGGCCTTTCGGCCACGCCCTTCGTGGTCTCCTTTCCCGACCTGGTGATTAGCACCGCCCAGGCCGTGCAAGGCACCTACCACGACGTGCGGGTAACGGGCCCCGGTACGGGCGGCGCCGGGGTGGGGACGCTCAGCGGGCCATTGGTCCTCCAGGGCACGCTCACGGTGCAGGACGGGGGCGAGCTGCGCACGGCGTGCCAGCCGCTGACCGGTCCCGGCAACTTCCTGCTCCAGGCAGGGGGCACGCTGACCATCTGCGACCCGGCGGCTGGTGGAACAACCGGGGGGCCTGAAGCGGGTGCGGGAACACCCGGACTTCTACTCTATGAAACGGGAGTACCCAAAGTTAACCCGCATTTTTAGATTCGGTTGGGGACTATTTGGCGGCTACTGAGTCCGCCCCAAGGGGGGGAAAGTATTGCTTCACCAGCTTCGTGGTCGCTCGCGCATCCTTGCCCTTGCTCATGTCCTGGCGGAAGTACTTAATCTGGTCCCGGTAGAGGTTTCGCTCATTTTGGATGGCCGTCGCCGTGCGCAGCAACTGGTCATATTTCGCCTGGTCAACCCCTCGAAAGGCCCCGCCCCACCACGAAAGCAGCAATGTGAGCACCACGGCGGCAATAAATAGGCCCACAGGCCAGCGCCAGCCGTCCGTAAAACTCACCGGGACGGAACGAGGGTAGGAGGCCGCGGCCGCCTGGTGCTCGGTGAGGAG
>JANYFQ010000677.1 GCA_025362615.1 Hymenobacter sp.
CACGTCGCGCATCGGCCCAAAGGCCAGCAGTTCGTCCATGTTAATGTCGGCCACGGTGCTGGCCACCGGGAACAGCGGGTGCTGCGCGTAGTAGTCGGAACCCAGCAGGCCCTGCTCCTCGCCGGTCACGGCCAGGAACACGATGCTGCGCTGCGGCTGTACTTTGGCCTGTTTGAAGGCCGTGGCAATGGCCAGCAGGCCGGCGCAGCCGCTGGCATTGTCGAGTGCGCCGTTGTAAATCGAGTCGCCCGCCACCGGCTTGCCGATGCCCAGGTGGTCCCAGTGCGCCGAGTAGATGAGGTACTCCTTGGGCCGGGTGGTTCCGGGCAGCACGGCCACCACGTTTTTCGAGGTTTTGCGCGTGATTTTGTTGTGAATGGTGGTGCTCAGGCGCAGGTTCATTGCCCGGCCCCGGAAGCCGGGGCGGTTGGCGGCGGCGTAAGCTTCGTCGTAGTTCTGGCCGGCAGCCGTGAAGAGGCGCTTGGCCGCGTCGAGGGTCATCCAGCCTTCGAGGGCCACTTTGCTGGCTCCGTGGTCGGGGGTTTGGGGGTGCAGCTTGGCCCCGCCGTTGCTGCTTTGCACCACCGTCCAGGGGTAGGAGGCCGGCTTGGTGTCGTGGATGATGAGCAGGCCGGTAGCGCCGTGGCGGGCGGCCTCCTCGTATTTATAGCCCCAGCGGCCGTAGTACGTCATGGCCTTGCCCTTGAATAGGGTGGTGTCGTTGCCCGCGTTGCCGGGGTCGTTGATGAGCACCACCACGGTCTTGCCCTTCACGTCGAGGCCGGCGTAGTCGTCCCACTTGTACTCGGGGGCCGTTACGCCGTAGCCGGCAAACACCAGCGGCGAGTCCTTGATGGTGATAACCGGCTTTTCCTGCTCGGTGAGGAACATAAAGTCGTTGCGGTACTTCAGCTGCAAGGTCTTGCCGTTGCCCGCCACCGTGGCAATCGAGTCGGGCCGGCCCGCGATTTCCACCAGCGGCACCGCCTGGAAGTATGAGCCATTGGCGCCCGGCTGCAAGCCCAGCTTCTTAAACTCCGAAGCCAGGTAAGCCGTGGCTTTGTCCTCGCCGGGTGTGAACGGCCGCCGGCCCTGGTACGCATCCGAAGCCAGCACGCCGATGTGCTGCGCGATGAGCGCGGGCGTGATGCCGTCGTTCGGGGCGGCCACGCTGGCCGTGTCGGTGGGGACGGCTTCGGTTTCGGCCTTGGCCGTTTCTGACGACGAGGTTTGGCCCTGGCAGCCCGCCAGCAGCAGGCCCGCAGCAGCCGGCACTAGCCAGCCGCGCAACGTGAGGTGTTTCATGCAGTTTTATGGGAATAAGCAGCCCGGTGCTACCGTAGCGGCCGGGGCTGCTAATGTAGCATGGCCGGCCCTGGTCTGGGGGCAAATCGGTTGGGCAACAGGGCTTCCGCACCAGCGGTGCAACCGGATTTTGATGCGGGCCCCCACTTTGGGCCCTTCGGGCTGCATCGCTACTTCAGCGTCCCCAGCAAAAAGAAAAACAACAGCTGCGTGATGTACACCAGTGGCACCAGCGGGTTCCGCTTGGTGAATGAGGTGCGGTTGAACAGCATTTGCAAGATGCAGGCAAAGATGAACCAGTCGCGGAAGTTCTGGAACGGAATCACTCCAGCCGACCAGTTCCAGAAATCGAAGCGCCCGGCCACCGGCTCCACGCAGGCATCAAAACCCACCATGCGCCCGGCCGCCAGCAGAATGCGCGGCAGCTCGCCCAAGGGCAGGTAGCGCACCAACATGCCGCACAGGTACGTGAGCACCAGCCAGTTCAGGGCCACCATCGGCGGTACCCCTTTGAAGGGCTGCGTGTCGAACAGCTTAAAGCCCAGCGTATCGCCGTAGGTATAGTGCCCGAAGAACCGGCCCGTGTTCACGCCCACAAACTCGGCCCCAAAGCCCAGCAGCACCACCGTGAGGCAAAAGCCCCAGAAGCTGGCATCGCGCCCCGGCTGAAACCAGAGCAGTAGCAGCGCTGTGCCCCCCAGCGTGAGCGGCGTAAACCGCAGGTAGAAATCGGGGTTTTTGGAAAAAGCCAACCCCAGGAAACCGGTGATGTGAAACAGCAGCACCAGGCCCTGGGCTATGCGCAGCCGGCGGAGGGAAGCGGCCGGGGTAATAGATTCAGAATACTCCATTCGACGGAGTCAAGCAGTTAAAAATTAAAAGTTGAGAGTTAAAACCTCTCTCGTTTTACGCATCTGGTTTAACTCTCAACTTTTAATTTTTAACTATCAATGAGGGACGAAACGATTTTGGCCGATAGCAGGCACAGCGGAATGCCGCCGCCCGGATGCACCGAACCGCCGCAAAAGTACAGCCCCGCAAGCCGCCCCGAAAAATTGGGGTGCCGCAAAAAGGCCGCCAGCGCGTTGTTGCTGGAGCTGCCGTAGAGCGCGCCCCCGAACGAGGAGGTATCGGCCGCGATGCCGGGCGGGGTCCAGGTTTTTTCGGTGGCAATCAGCGGCTCGATTTCGGTGCCCAGGGCCTGGTGCAGCTTGCGCAGCACGGCGGCGCGGGTGCGGTGGGTGAGGGCGGTCCAGTCCTGGCCCTGGTCGTGGGGCACGTTCACCATCACAAACCAGTTTTCGTGGCCGGGCGGGGCATCGGC
>JANYFQ010000129.1 GCA_025362615.1 Hymenobacter sp.
GTTCAAGCCGCGCGTCGGAGACGCGAAGCCAGTGGGCAGCGCGTTAAAAACGCGCGCCATTGCCGGGCTTTTGAATTTCTAAACAGCGACAACATATCGCCGCTACGCGGCTTTGCTGCGTCCGCTGAACAGTTTCTACAAACATATCGCCGCGCTGCGGCTGTCCGCAACCTAGATTTGCAGACACAGCCTCCCAGTCAGCAGACACTACGTTTGCCTCCAGCTCAACAATTAAGCAATAAAACAATTCAGCAATAAAAATCATGAAAGCCGTCATTCCCGTCGCCGGCATCGGCACCCGTTTGCGTCCGCACACCCACACGCAGCCCAAAAGCCTGGTGCCGGTGGCCGGCAACACCATTCTGGGCCACATCATCGACCGGCTGCTGGGGGCCGGGCTGACGGATTTTGTGTTCATTGTGGGCTATTTGGGCGATAAAATTGTGGAGTACGTGCGCCGGCAGTACCCTGATTTGCAGGCCCGGTTTGTGGTGCAGGAGCCGCGCGAGGGCCTGGGCCACGCCCTGTGGCTGGCCCGCGAAACCTTCCGGCACGACCCCGACGGCGTATTAATTTTACTGGGCGATACCATCGTCGATGTCGATTTGCCGGCCCTGTTGGCCACGCCCGGCTCGGTGCTGGCGGTGAAGGAGGTGAAAACGCCGACCATGTTTGGGCTGGTCGAAACCGGGGCCGGCGGCCGGGTGAGCAAGGTGGTGGAGAAGCCTAAAATTCCGAAATCGAACTTCGCCATGGTGGGCCTCTATAAGCTGGCCGATGCCGAAAAGCTGGCCCTGGCCCTGGAGTGGCTGATGCAAACCCAGCTCCGCACCCACGAGGAATACCAGCTCACCGACGCGCTGATGCACTTAATCGAGCAGGGCGAAGTGATGACGACCTGCCCCGTGGACAACTGGTTTGATTGCGGGCGCAAGGAAACGCTGCTCGAGGCCAACGCCCGCCTGCTCAACCGCCCCGAGTTTTTGCAGCCCCGCGACTACCCCGAATTCCCCGATGCCGTCATCATCCCGCCCGTCAGCATCGGGCCGGGCTGCCAGATTTCGCACTCCATCATCGGCCCCAACGTGGCCATCGGCGATAAAACCATCATCAAAAACTGCATCCTGAGCGACTCCATCATCGGCACGTACTCGGAGCTGCGCTCGGCCGTGATGCACGACTGCATCGTGGGCTCCGACGCGAGCTTCCGGGGGCTGAACCACTCGCTGAACATTGGGGATAACACGGAGATTGATTATTCGTGACTGATTTAATTGTTTAATTGTTTTATTGCTTAATTGTTGCTCATACGGCCCCTGAACGGCACTGCGCCCCCTGCGTTTTTTGCCACTGCGCCCACTGCGGGACAGCTAATAGAACGTCAAACCAGCAGCCAAAAACCAACACCCAGCAACCAAAAACCAACCACCACCTGCCCTTCATGCCTCGCTTCTTCCTCTTCTTTCTCTTCCTGACCGCCGCCGCCCGCGCCCAAACCCCGCTCGGCCAGCCCACCCTCGACGAGGCCAAAGTGCAAATCTGGTGCGCCACCGTGCGCTGGGTGTACGACGACGGCGGGCACCCGGCCCTCAAGGCCAGTGTGGCCTGCCAACCCGGCAATCTGCCCGCCCTGGTGGCCAGCATCCGGCCCGACAGCCTGCGGGTGTACTCGCTGCTGTACGCGCCAATTGAGGAAAAAACGGCCGTCATCAAGGGTCAGAAGGATAACCCGGCCCGCCTGCAGGCGCTGGTGAAAGCCATTGTGCAGAAGCTGAAAGCTTCGCCCGCCCGCCGCCGCGACCCCGCCCGGATGCAGCGCCTGGCGGCCCTCGAAAAAGCCCTCACCGACTACGCCACCTCGGGCACTCCGCCCGGCGACGTAGCCGCCGCCATGCTGCCCGAAGTGGCCGACACCGCCCTGGCCGCCGCCCCCACCCCCGGCGCCGCCGAAGCCGCCGAAACCGAAGGCCGCGCCACCGAAACGCCCGCCGCAACGGCCCCGGCCCTCGCCCCCGAAGCGGGCACGGCCGCCGCTCTTTTTGCGCAATTCGCCACGCCGCTGGCCCTGATATTGAGCATCCTGGCGCTCGTCGTCTTCGCCGTGCAGCGCATCAGCATGGCCCGCTGGAGCCGGCAGCAGCGCCGCGAAACCCTGGCCGCCCGCCAGGCCGCCGCCGCCGCCACCGCCGCCGCCGAAACCACCCACGCCGCCGTGGCCGACACCGCCGCCCG
>JANYFQ010000711.1 GCA_025362615.1 Hymenobacter sp.
GTGGAAGCCGATGTCGCGCAGATTGGCCGCGCCCAGCAGCGCGTCGCAAACGACGTGGATGAGCACGTCGGCATCGGAGTGGCCGAGGGCCCCGTGGGTGTGCGGCACCACAATGCCGCCGAGCCAGAAAGGAAGATGTTCGACGAGCTGATGCACGTCGTAGCCGAAGCCGGTGCGGATTTGCATAAAGGGTGGGGGTTGAGGGGGCGTTGATTTTGGTAGGCTCTCGCGTTGAACGGCGTACCACCAAGATGTGCCTGGTGGTACACCGTCCCAGAACAAAAGTAGGAGCCCAGCCGCTACCCCGGCACCCGCAAAAAAAGAACGCTCCGTCGGCAGGGCCGGCGGAGCGTTCGGGCAGTCGGGTGTTGAGGAAGTTATTCCTTCACCACTTTCAGGTGTTGCGTCCGGCCATCGAGGGGCAGGTGCAGGATGTACACGCCGGCCGGCAGGCTGCTCAACTCGCCGAGGGCCACCTTGCTCACGCCCACGGGCAGCGTCAGGCGCTGCTCGCGCACGGTGCGGCCCGAAGCATCGGTGAGTTGCAGCAGGGCATTGCTGAGGCCGGTGGCCGTTTGCACCGTCAGCAGCAACTCGCCCGCAAACGGGTTGGGGGCTACCGTCAGGCTGCTTTGGGTCACACCGTCGAAGAGTACCGTCCGCACCGGCGAGATGGCCTCGGTGCCATCAAGGTCAAGCTGGCGCAGGCGGTAGTAGCGCAGGCCGGTTTTGCCGGCTTCGCGGTCGGTGTAGGTGTAGGTGCGCGGGGCGGCGCTGTTGGCCGAAGCCGGCTCCACCACGTGCAGCTTGCGGAACGTCTGGCCGTTGGTGCTGACTTGCACATCAAAGCCGGCGTTGTTCTTCTCGCTGGCCGTAGCCCAGTTGAGCAGGGCCGTATTGCCCTCGCGGCGGGCCGCAAAGGTCGTCAGCTCCACGGGCAGCGGCTTGCTGCCGTCCTGCACCGTGAAGGGCGAGAAGCTGCTGTAGCCCGAGCGCGTGAGGGTGTAGGGGTTGCCCACGGCGGCCGAGTAGGTCCTGAAACCATTCGGCACCCACGCCCCGCCCGTGTAATGCACGATGTCCACCAGGCTGGAGTTGAAGCCCGCCACCTGGTCGGCGGCGTTCCACTGCAACGTCAGCGTCGCGTTCGCGACCCCCGTGCCGGCCTGCGTGAAGTCCCACTGCTTGCGCACGTAGCCCGCGCTGCCGGCCGTGAGGGCCGGCACGTTGGTCACGACATCCTGCACCTTGCCGCAGAAGGTATCTACAGCCCCGGTGTTCACCAGCGTCGAGGGCGTGTAGGAAGTCGCCGTGCTACCGATGGGGAAGAAGGCCGTGGTGCGCGTAGCACCTGCGCCCACGCCCACCGTGGCGTAGCAGAGCGTACCCGTGCCGTTGGCCACCACAAAGTTGGTGGCCGAGAAGCCCGTGATGGTGGCCGTGCCGGTCATCGTGGCGGTGTTGCTGCCCAGGGCCAGCATTCCGCCCGTCAGGTTCAGGCCGTTGGCGACGGTGATGTTGCCGGCCAGGGTTTTGATGGCCGCGCCCGTGCCCGTCAGGGCCAGGTTGAAGTAAGTGTTGGCCGGGATGGCTTGCGCCGCCGTGCCCACAAAGCCCACCGTGCCGCCCGTGATGGGCATGGCACCGGCTGCCATCGTCAGCACCCCGTTCACGTTAAGGGTGCCGCCGGTCATGGTCAGGGTGTTGGTACCCTGGATGTCCAGGTTATTCACGGCAGCCGTGGTGCCGCTGCCCAGCGTCGGGGCAGGCGTTACGTCCGTCGGGATGACGGCGTTGGTAAAGGCATTGGGCACGCAGTTGTCCCAGTTGCCAGCCGTGGACCAGTTGCTGTTCCCGCCGAGGCCGGTCCAGGTGGTGGTGGTATTCACAATTACGTCCACTTTGGTGCGGGTTTGCCCTTCGCAGGGAGCGCCGTAGGTCAGATTGTAGAAGTAGTAGTAAGCGGCAGCGTTCGGGGTGCCGCCCACTACGCTGCCCGTCACCTGCACCTTACCCGAAGCCGGGTAAGGGAAGCTGGCACCGCTGGCCTCGTAGCCGAAGCCGTTGGCAATGCCCACCCGGCTCTGAATGAGCAGGCGGTACGTTACCGGCACCGCACCCGTAGTGGGCACCGCGAAGTTGGCGGGTAGCGCCACCACCACGGGGGTGGTGCCGTTGCCGGTGATGGTCGGTGTCGTAAAGACCGTCGTCGGTGTCACGTTGGTGCCGCCCGCGTCGGTGAAGCGGATGGTGGCCGTGCCGGAGCCGTTGGGGTAGAGCGTCACCGTTTTCAGGTTGAACCCGGCCGTGCCGGCGGCTACCGCGAACTCGATGCCCGCGTTGGCCGTGAAAATGGCGGCCGTACCTGTCAGCGTGGTCTTGCCAGCCGTCAGCGTCAGGGCGTTCGGGTCGGAGGCGCTCACGTAGTAGCTCGTGGTGCCTGCGACCGTCAGCACCGGGGTAGTGTAGCTGGCCGTAGTAACAATGGAGCTGGTGCTCATAGCATCTGCGTACCAGGACGCCTGGTTGCCAGCGGCCACCGTGGCCGTAAGTGTAGCCGTATTGCCGGCACAAATTCTTACCGGGCCGTTGGTGCCCGTCACTTGCGGGTTGCTGATGTTCACGGCCACCACATTGGAGGTAGCCGGGTTGAAGCTGTTGCAGCTCACCACGGCCTGGTACCAGGTCGTTTGCGTCAGCGGACCCGTAGCCAGCGTGGCGGCGTTGGCCCCGCTAATCGGGCTGAACCCGGCCGAGGCGCTCGTTGTGGACGACTGCCACTGGATGTTGCTGCCGTTGGCGTTGCCGGCCAGCGTGAGCGTGGTGCTGCCCGGGTTGCAGAACGAGGTGCCGCCTGCCGTAACCGTACCGGCCACCGGGGCCACCACCGTGCGGGTGGGCACGGGGCTGAGCACATCGTTGGTCGTGTTGGTGCCCGTGGCGCTCGTCAGTTTGGCTTCTACGGCAAAGCTGTAGGTGCCCACCGTGCTCATGTCCAGGGTCTGCGTCAGCAGGGTGCTCAGGTTCACCGACACCGTACCGTTCACGGCCAGCGGGTTGCCGCCGGGGTTGAGCGTGTTGTCGCTGATGGTGTACTGGAAGGGAGCCGTCGTGGCACCACGCGTCACGTTCACCGTCACTTGCACGGGCTCCGTCGTGAAGTCAAGGGCCGTGGTGCCGGGGTTGGTCAGGGTCACAATCACGCTCTCGGCGTTGGTGTAGCAGGTCTGGCCCGTGGCCGGGCCGGTGAGGGCCAGCGGGGCGATGTCGAAGGGAGCCTGCGGCGAGAGGGTCACGAAGTAGTCTTCGGTTTCGCCCGTCGTTTGCGCCGTGCTATGGTCGGTAGTGGCCAGGGTGCCGGCGCTGCCCACACTGCGGATGCGCAGCATGGTAATGCCGGTGGTAGCCGTGAGGGGCGGCGTGAAGCTGAGCGTGGCCACACCGGCGGCACTCGTTACGAGGGCCGTGGCAAACTCGCCGGCATCGGCGAAGTCACCGTCGGCGTTGTAGTCAACCCAGGCGGCTACTTTGTTGCCGGTGGCTGTGCTCACGTTCAGGGTGTAGGCGTTGCCCGTGTAGAGAACGGCCGTAGTGGCCCCGCCGCTCGGCACCGGCGTGTAGCCGGGGCCGAAGGCCGTGCCGCAGGCAGTCGTGTTATTGAGCGCCGTGGTGGGGATGGCCACCTGCGTAATTTCCGTGGCCGAGGGGCAGGCCGGAGCGCCGCCCAGGGCCAGGTAGGGGTAGCGGGTAGCCACCACTTTCGGGGTGGTCGTGGCAATAGCCGTCTGGCCCGCAGCCCCCGAGCAGTTGCCCGTCACGCTGATGGTGTAGGTCTGGTTCAGGGTCAGGCCCGACACCGTGGCCGGCGAGGCCGTGGCGTTCACCGTAATCGGTGTCCCGCCGCCGGCCGGAGTAGCCGTCACGGCGAAGCTCGTGTTGCCCGTGCCGCCGCTCCAGCTCACGCTGATGGCGGTGGGCACGGCCGGGGCTACCGGCGTAAGGGCGACCGCCACGCCCGTGGGGGCGTTGCAGATGGAGCGTACGCAAAGCGTGAAGCTGCCCGCCGTGCCGGCATCGTTGTGGTAAACGCGCACATAGTACGTGTTGCCAATCGTCAGGCCGGTGTTCGTAATCGTTTCCAGGCCGTTGTTGCCGGTGTTGTTCACGCAGCTCAGGGCCGCGCCGGGGCAGGTGCCGGGGGCTGCGCCGCCGTTGAGCAGCTGCACCACGCCGTTGAAGCCGCCATTGCCTTTCACCTGAATTTCGTAGGCCGGACCGGTGGCCGTGAACTTGAACCACACGTCATCGTCGGCATTGCCGGGCGTAGTTGCCGAGCAAACGGGTACCCCCGTCGAAGGCGTGGCGCTCACCGAGTTGTAGGTAGCCGGGGTCAGGCAGTCGGTGGTTGGGGTGATGGCGAGGGCACCGCTGCACTCGTCGTTGGCCGGGGCCGGCGGCACGAGGTAAGAGTAGAGGGCAAAGCCACCGTCGGTGCCCGAGCCCACACCGGCGTGGTACACGCGGGCGTAGTAGGTGCCGGGGGTCATGGCCGTGTTCACGTAGTTTTCGGTCAGGGCCGCGCCGGTGGCGTTCTGGCAAGCCACAGCCACAAGGCTGCCCGGCGTACCGGAGAAGATTTGCAGCACCCCGTCGTAGCCGTTCGAGGAGCGCAGCGTCACCGTCACATTCTGGGTCGTGCCCGTAGCGGGGGTTGGCACCGTGAAGCTGAACCACACGTCGTCGTCGGGGGTGCCGGGCGTGGCCGGGCCGGTACAGGGTGTAATGCCGCCCGTGGCCGTAGCATTGGCCGACGTGTAGCGCTGGCAGAACTCGGTGGGCGGTTGCAAGTCCATCGGCAGGGCCGTGGCCGTGACCGTGCCCGTGCCCGTGGCCGGCTCGTCGTTGGCGGGCACCGGGTTGCCGGGGTTCGGGCCGGTGGCAATCGAGCCGGGCACGAAGTTGATGCGCGAGTAGCAGGCGGGCACCGTCGTCAGGCCGTTGGGGCCGACGTTGGCCGTCGTGGCGTTGGTGTTGGTGAAGAAGTCGGTGTTGGCCACTTGCTGCGCCAGGTAGTTGCCGTCGGACTGCGTCAGGCCGGCCGAGTACGTCCAGCCCACGGCCTGCGTCCCGGTGTAGCCCTGCATCGAGCCGTACACGTACTCAATCCTGCTGTCCGCCTCGTAAAGCTTCACCTGGAAGTTCAGGTTGGGCGTGTTCAGCGTGAAACGCTCCATTCCGACCCACTCCACGGTCAGCACCCGGTTGGGCGACACGCCGCTCACTTCGGAAAAGATGGAAGCCCGTAGCGACGCTTGCGTTCCGTCGTTGGGCGAACACACCAAATCTTCCCAGTACGGGGCCAGGCGCGGCACCTGGGCGGCCGTGGCATCGCTCAGGTTGTTCGTGAGGTTGTTGCTCGTCGTGTTCGTGTTCAGGCTCATCCAGCCGTTGGTCGAAACCTGGAAGCTGGTCGCCGGTACGCCGTTGAAGGTGAAGCCAAACCCGGCGGGCAGGCTCACCACGTCGCTCATGTTGTCGTCGGTGCTGGTGCTGCTCGAAAGCGTCCCAAAAGGCACAAACGACCCCGACGTAGCAATGGAAGTGTAGTTCACCCCCGTCGTCGTCCGCGTCACGGCAAAGTTGGGCGGGCTGGCGGGTGTCGTGAAGGTAGCGGGGCCGACGATGGTCGTCGCCCCGGTGCCCGTGCCGCCGCTGCACACCTGCTGCACCGTGAACTTGTAGGCCGTGCCAGCCAGTAAGCCCGAGGCAGTGTAGCTCGTACCCGTCACCGTGGCCGCCGTGTAGGGGTTGCCCGCCGAGGCCGGCTGCGTGAAGTCCGAGGTGCTCGGGCCAACCACTACGTTGAACTGCGTACCGGCCGGGGCTGTGCTCGTCCAGCTCAGCGTGGCACCGTTGTACACCACACCCGTAGCTACCGGTGCCGTCGGAGCCGGGTTCACGGTGATGGTGATGGTCGTCGAACCCTGGCAGCTACCGGCTATCACGTTGCCGCCGCCGTCCACTTGCTGGCCGTTCACGGTGTAGGTGGTGGTGGCAGTTGGGGCGAAGGTGGCCGTCGAGCCGTTGGCGGCCGTCGTGGTTACGCCCGTGGTGGGCGTGTACACATAGTTGTTGTAGCCCGCGCCCGATGTCGTCACCACGGCCGAGGTCTGGCCCGCGCAAATGGTCTGCGCGGCCGGCGTAGCCGTTACGGCCGAAGCCGGCGTTACGGTAACGGGGATGGCCACGCGGGTGCCAGCGCAGGAACTGCCTAGACTCCAATCAAAGAAATAATAATAGTAACCCGTGAAGCCAGTAAACAAGTGGTCGGTGATGGTGACACTACCATCAGAACTGGCAAATGGGTATCCCCCCGTACCGGGTTGCGGTATCCCCGACGAAATGCGGTAGAGGCTGGCTCCACCACTTACCAGAAAGAGTTGCTGATTGGTGCCGTCCGTCGTTTTGAGCGCGAAGCCCAAGGGCACGTACGTCTTCACGTTGAGGTCGGCGGTTACAAAAGTTGCCGTTGCCGTATTGAGTATGGTTGTGCCATCCGACTTGCGCTGCTGAATGGTCACCGTACCGGTCGTGGTAGGATAAACATACACCCCGGTAAGCACTGTGTTGGTATTGACAGTAAACACCAGCCCGTACCCGCCGGAACTTCCAGACCCAGATGCTCCAGAGGGCGTATTAGTTGTTAGACCGACGCTAGCAGGAGCCGAACCCGTGCTCGCTTCCGCGTAAAAATTCACCGTCTGGTTGGCCGTGGTGCTGGGGTTGTTCAGCGCCGGGCTGGTGACGGAAACCGTTCCAGCGCCCGTCGTGCCGGCCGTGCCCACGAGGTTGCCACCCGTCGGCGCGTCGTAGATGCGGATGGTAGTGCCGGTGGCCCCGTTGGCGGCCAGCGTCACGGTGTTGCCCGAACATACGGTATTGGGCGTGGCGCTGCTGCTGGTGATGGCCGGGTTAGTTACCGTCACGGTGGCCACGTTGGTGCTCGTGGCGGTGTTGCCGTTGCAGGTGCTCACCACGGCGCGGTAGTAGGTAGTGGCAGTGAGCGGAGGCGTGGTGTACACCAGGGTCGTGGCCCCGCTGCCGCCCATCGCCACGGGCGTAAATGTGCCGGTGGCCGAAGTTGATTGCTGCCACTGAATGGTGCCGTTGGTGGCCGCACTCAGGGTCAGGGTTTGGGTACCGCCCTGGCAGAAGGCCGCCGGCGAGGCCGGCGAAATGCTGCCCGCCGTCGGGGCCGCAATCACACGGGTCGGGCTGGGGGTCAGGGCATCGTTTACGTTGTTCGCGTCAGCGGGCGTAGTAGCCGCGAGGGCGAAGGTGTACGTGCCCACGGCCGACATATCCAGGGCCGTGGTCAGCGTCACGTTCAGCGTGGCGCCGGAGGCCAGGTCGGAGGTGCTGCCGGGCACGATAAACGTAAAGGGCTGCGCTGCCCCTGGCCCGGTCACGTTCGCCGTCACCGTTACCGGGTCGGTGCTGAAGTTGAGCGGGTCGCTGCCGAAGTTCGTGATTTGCACCGTCAGCGTTTGGGGGCCGGTGGCGCAGGTGATGCTTGAGAGCGGGCTGATGAGGGCGGTAGCGGCCACGTCGGTCGCGGCCGGGTTCACCGTCACCGTCGTCGTGGCGCTGGCCAGCGTGGCGGCCGAGGCCGTGCAGTTGGCATCGTTCAGGGCCGTTACCGAGTACGTGGTGTTGGCCGAGAGCGGCCCGGTGTTGAACGTAAACGTGAAGGGCGAAACGCTTGCGCCCGTGCCCACCGTGGTGGTGGTCGGGGTGTTGCCGTTTGAGCGGGTCACGGTCCAGGGGCCGGTGCCGGTCAGCAGCACGCTCACCGTCGTCGATTGCCCGGCGTTGATGGTGCTCGGGCTGCTCGAAAGCACCGCCGTGGGCTGGGGCCGCACCGTGAGCGGCACGGTTTGCGGGTAGGTGCAACCAGTACTGGTCACGGTCGTACCCAGCCGGTAGGGGCTGCCCGTGCCCGTCGTTACGGTAAAGGTCGAGGTAGCGCCGCTCACCACCGGGGCGCTGATGGTGCCGGGGCCGGTCAGGGCCACCGTGGCCGTCACGGGCCGGCTGATTTCGATGCTCCAGCTCGTGAGA
>JANYFQ010000015.1 GCA_025362615.1 Hymenobacter sp.
CAACCCGGCGAACCGGCAAATCGTGGCCGTCCACGTGGGCGGGCGCGGCGGCGCGGACGCCGCGCTTTTTTACGCGCAGATACCGGGCGTTTTCAAGGGAGTGGCGGGCTTTTTTTCCGATTATTGGCGGGCTTACGTCCAGGCGTTCGCGGCGGAAGCGCACGTCGGGGCGGGCAAAGAAAGCGGCTTAACGGCTTACATCGAGCGATTTAACTGTACCCTTCGGCAGCGAGTGTCGCGCTTGGTACGCAAGTCCCTGAGTTTTTCAAAGTCGGTTGAAAATCACATTGATGCAATAAAATACTTTATATACAACTACAATAAAAAATGGCAGCATTACATCTTTAGCACTACCGAAACTTTTATTCGGACAAATTATTAGAAAAATATCTATGGATGTTGCTCAAATACTTTGTTAGCCTCTATTTTTCTATCATAAATCTTCAACCTGATAAAAGCACACATTATAGGGTTCCTAAATTTGTAGCGAAGGTTGACACCTTGGCCTATTTTCTCCAAAATAGGTCCTTTTTCATCTTTACATAACGCATCGAGATAGTAGGGCTTCTGCACCAAAAATATGGTATTTTTGGGAATGAATTTCTTCGTCTCCTTTTCCCGCTTGACCGACCCGCGTGTGCAAGGCCGTTGCCTTCACCAACTCGTTGACATGGGGCTGCTCTTGTGCGGTACGCTGGCCGGATGCGACGACTTGCCCGAAATCTGCGATTACGGCCGGGCGCGGCTGGCCTTTTTGCGCACCGACCTGGGCCTGTCCTTCGCCAACGGCACTCCGCCGGTCCTTGGCGGGCCAACAGTTTTGCCTGGACGGCAAGGAACACCGCGCCACCACGCCCGCTGGCAAGCGCCACGCCGTGGTCCAAACCCTGAGCGCCTGGTCCGTCGGGCAGGGCCTGAGCTTCAGGTAGGTGCAAATCGGGGACAAATCGAACGAAAAAACCGCCATCCCCGCCTTGCTCGACACGCTCGACGTGCGCAGCAGCGTCGTCACCATCGCCGCCATCGCCTGCCAGCCCAGCCTCGTGGCCCACGTGGTGGAAGCGGGGGCGGACTATGTCATCGCCTTGAAAAAGAACGCCAAAACCCTGTACGAACGGGCCCACGACCACCTCCTGGCCCGTGCGCCGCACCTGCCGGCCCACCTCAGCCGCACCCTGGAACACGGCTGCGGCGAGGTGCGCCGCGTGTGCATCAGCCAAGACATGGGCTTGCTCGACGCCTGCGCCGGCTGGGCCGGGCTGCGCACGCTCGTGTTCGTCGAAACCGAGCGCCACACGGCACGGGGCTGCACCCGTTCCCAGCGCCTGTACCTGAGTTCGCTCGCCGACCCCGACCCGGGCACCTACGCCCGGCTCGTGCGCGGGCACTGGGCCATCGAAAACCACCTGCATTGGCAACTCGACTTTACCTTCCGCGAAGACCGCTCGCGCCTGCGAAAGGGAAATGCGGCACTCAATGCCAATATCTTACGCAAAACAGCCCTGTACCTGCTGGCCCAGGACCCCCGCCCCATCAGCTTCAAACGGAAGCGAAAGCAGGCCGCCTACGACAACGACTATCTCCGCCAACTGCTCCAAAAAGCCTGAAATTTGGTGCGGAAGCCCTATGTTCGCTGCGCCAGTTTGAACAAAACCTCCAAAATAACTTATCTTGGCGACCTGTTCATTTTCACCAGACCACCCCAGTTCTCGTCTGTTTATTGCCCCAGCACGATGGCAAACACCAGCGGGGCCACAATAGTCGCGTCGCTTTCGATGATGAATTTGGGCGTTTTTTCGCCCAGCTTGCCCCAGGTTATCTTTTCGTTCGGCACGGCACCGGAGTAGCTGCCGTAACTGGTGGTGGAGTCCGAAATCTGGCAGAAGTAGCCCCACAGCGGCACGCTGGTGCGGCCCAGGTCCTGGTGCAGCATCGGCACCACGCATATCGGGAAGTCGCCGGCAATGCCGCCGCCAATCTGGAAGAAGCCGATTTTGCTTGCTTCCGTGGCCGTGGCCGTGTACCAGTCGGCCAGGTACATCATGTACTGAATGCCGGCGACTTCCCGATATGCGTGGTGCCGATGCTGCACCAGGACCTGGGCCGCACCAGCGTGCCGCTGTGGGGCTACTTCTGCCAG
>JANYFQ010000037.1 GCA_025362615.1 Hymenobacter sp.
GCGGCGGCCGTGTCGTGCCTGCGGCTGTACCTGGCGCTGGGTTTGAAACTTGATAACGTGGTGGTGTTCGACAAAGACGGGCTTATCAATTTCGAGCGTACCGATTTGGCCCCCATTCAGATGCAGTTTGCCACGCGCCGCCCGCTCACGACGCTGGCCGAGGCGATGGAAGGGGCCGACGTGTTTCTGGGCCTCTCGGCGGCCAACGTGCTGCCCGCCGGGCTGCTGCTGTGCATGGCGGCCAACCCCATCGTGTTTGCGCTGGCCAACCCCGAGCCGGAAATCGGTTACGAGCTGGCCACCAGTACGCGGGAGGATTTGATTATGGCCACTGGCCGCTCCGACCACCCCAACCAGGTGAACAACGTGCTGGGCTTTCCCTACATTTTTCGGGGTGCTTTGGACGTGCGGGCCACCGAAATAAACGAGGCCATGAAGCTGGCCGCCGTGCGGGCGCTGGCCGAACTCAGCAAGGAGCCGGTGCCCGAAATGGTGAACAAAGCCTACGGCGACAACACCCTCAGCTTCGGGCGCGACTACCTCATTCCCAAGCCCCTCGACCCGCGTCTCATCACCACCATCAGCCCCGCCGTGGCGCTGGCGGCCATGGAAAGCGGCGTGGCCCGCCTGCCCATTGCCGACTGGGCCGCCTACGAAGACCAGCTCCGCGCCCGCCTCGGCGTGAACCAGAAGCTGATGAACCGCATCACCTCGGCGGCCCGCGCCAACCCCAAGCGCGTGGTGTTTGCCGAAGCCGACAACTACAAAATCCTCAAAGCCGCCCAAATCGTGCGCGACGAGGGCATCTGCACGCCGATTTTGCTGGGGCCACAGCAGACAATCGAGGCCATCGCCCTGGCGAACAGCATTGATTTGACAGGTTGCGAAATCATCAACATCCTCAAAAAAGAGCAGGACGGGCAACGCGACACCTTTGCCGAACTGCTGCACCAGAAGCGGCAGCGCCGGGGCGTGACGCTCTACGAGGCCAAGCGCCTGCTGCGCGAACGCAATTACTACGCCGCCATGATGGTGGAAACCGGGGCCGCCGATGCCTGCATCACCGGCCTCACCAAAGACTACGGCAAGAGCATCATCCCGTCGCTGCAAGTAATTGGTACGCAGGACGGAGTGCGGCGCGTGGCCTCCATGTACATCATTCAGAACAAGAAAGGTCCGTACTTTTTCGCCGACACCACCGTCAATATCAACCCCACGGCTGAGGAAATGGTCGAGATTATCGGCCTCACGGCGCGGGCCGTGCGCTTCTTCGACATCGAGCCCCGCGTGGCCGTCATCAGCTACTCCAATTTCGGCTCGGCCGCCGGGGTGCTGCCCGACAAAACGCGCCGCGCCACCGAAATGGCCAAAACCCGCTACCCGGAATTGCTGCTCGACGGCGAGATGCAGGCCAACGTGGCCCTCAGCCCGCACCTGTTGCAGGAGCATTACAGCTTCTCGCCCCTAGCCGAAAAAGGCGCTAACACGCTGATTTTCCCCAACGTCGAATCGGGCAACATCGCCTACAAAGTGCTCCAGGAAATTGGCGGAGCCGAAGTCATCGGCCCGATTTTGATGGGGATGCGCAAGCCCGTTCACATCTTGCAACTCGGGGCCAGCGTGCGCGATATTGTGAACATGACAGCCATTGCGGTGGTCGATGCCCAGTTGGCCGTGCGCGGGTTGTAGGGTCAGTGGTCGGGCGAATCGCCCGAAGGGCTTGGCTACGCCGAACTTCGTTTCGTCCGGCCACTGCGGTTTGAACGGCTCGCGTAGGAGCGGCCGTTAGGAGGCAGCACAAGCGCACAGCCGTTTTGGGGCAGCCTACGCGCAGTGGCCGGACGAAACGAAGTTCGGCGTAGCCAACCGCTGCGCGGAATTCGCCCGACCACTGACCGGCTTCATTCCTCATTCTTCATTCTTCATTAGAAAAAAAATGATTGCCTACCTCGACGGAAAACTCGCCTACAAAGACCCCGCCCAAGCCATTCTCGACCTGCACGGGTTGGGCTACGAAGTGCGGATTTCGCTGGCCACCTTCAGCAAGCTGCCCGCCGAGGGCGAGCGGGCCAAACTTTATACTTACCAGCATATTAAGGAAGACGGGCAAGCACTGTACGGCTTTTTGGACCCCAACGAGAAGGCGCTGTTCATGCTCCTGATATCGGTGTCGGGCATTGGGCCGGGCACCGGCATTGTGATGGTGAGCAGCATGGGTGTGGGCGAAATCCGCGACGCGATTATCAACGAGAATGTGCGAGCTATCCAAAGCATTAAAGGCGTGGGGCCGAAGACGGCGCAGCGCGTGATACTGGAGCTTAAAGACAAGCTGCGCAAGGACGAGCTGCTGGCCAAAGCCGGCGTGGACACCGTGCCGCTGGCCCGCCAACACAATACCAAACGCGCCGAAGCGTTGCAGGCCATGGTGACGCTGGGTTTTGCCCGCAGCGCCGCCGAAAAAACACTCGAACAAATCACCCAAAAGCACGGACCGGACCTCACGATTGAGGAATTGATTAAATTTGCGTTGAAGTCGCACTAGGCCCGGTTGGGAAATAATTGCATTTGCGGCAGTTCTTACTGACACCGCTGGCCGCTGGCGCTTCGCTCGACTATTGTTATCTACGGTGTTTCGGAAACCCCTGGTTTGGTGGTAACTGCTACGGTCTGAACGGCTTGCAGCGGCCATCGGCCGGATATTGGTTCGGAACGCATCTATCTTATTTGCTTGAAATCCGGTCAGAAGTTACTTCCCGTTTCGTTGGTTGCCGTGGCCTCGTTGCTGGCGTGGTGGGCGCAGGCCGGCCCGCTGGGGCATTCGCGCTTGGGTGCCGGTTGGCTGGGCGCGGGCCGGCGCGGCACGGCCGTGCTCGACACGCCCCGCCCGGCCGCCGTGGCCGACACCAGCGCCCGCTACAAGCCCAGCCGCCGCCCCCGCCTGCGGCAAAAAGACCGGCCCGGCTCGCCGTTTGGTCCCGGTGCGCGGCGCTCGCCGCTGACGTTGCCGCTGCCGCCGAGCGTGAAGCTGGGCGTGGTGGTGGACGACAGCCTGAAGAACTTCAACGTCGAGGAAAAGATAGGGAAGGACATTGACTTCCGCGACCCCAGCGTGGTGAGCTTCAAGGAGTACGAGGCGTACCAGCGGCGTGAGGCCATTCGGGAATACTACCGGCAGAAAATGCGCGGCGGCGTGGCCGGAGCACCCGCCAAGCCCGGCACTCCGCAGGCCAACCGACTGATTCCGAAGATTTACCTGGGACCGGTGGCCGACCGCATTTTCGGGGGCAGCTACGTGGACATTCGGCCCGCCGGCTCCGTCACCATCAAGGCCGGCTGGCGGCAGAACTTCAACGAAAACCCGGCCCTGACGCTGCGGCAGCAGAGCGTGGGCGATTTCCTGTTCGAGCAGAACATGAACATCAACCTCACCGGGCAGATTGGCACCAAGCTCAAGCTGGTGTTCAACTACGACACCAAAGCCTCGTTCGACTTCGAGAACCAGATGAAGTTCGACTTCGGCGGCAAGGACACCGACATCATCAAAAAGCTCGACCTGGGCAACGTGAGCCTGCCGCTGACCAACTCGTTGGTGCAGGGCGGGCAAAACTTGTTCGGCATCAAAACCGAGCTGCAGTTTGGCCGGCTGGGCGTGACGGCCGTGGCCGCCACCGTGCGCGGCACCGCCGACGAGGTGCGGGTGCAAAACGGGGCGCAGGGCCGGCAGTACGAAATCAAGGCCAGCCAGTACGAGCGCGACCGGCACTTTTTCCTGTCGCATTTTTTCCGCGAGCGCTACGACCAAGCCCTGCGGAACCTGCCCACGGTGCAGAGCGGCGTGTCCATCACCCGGCTCGAAGTGTATGTGACGAACGACAACCGCACCACCGACAACCTGCGCAACGTGGTGGCGCTGATGGATTTGGCCGAGCCGCTGCGCTACTACCGGCCGGGCTTTGCGCCTTTGCCATCCACCAACCCGCCCACGGCCCGCACCCCGGCCCGCAACGGCGCCAACCGCCAGTACGCGGCCCTGCTGGGCGGCGGCGCGACCGCCCGCGACAACGCCACCGTGGACACCTACCTGCAAGGCGGCAACGGCGGCGCGTTTCCGCCCCTGAGCAAAAACCTGGATTTTGAGCGCGTACGGGCCCGCAAGCTCGATGCCCGCGAGTACAGCTTCAACGCCCAGCTTGGCTACGTCAGCCTCAACACGGCCCTGCTGCCCGACCAGGTGCTGGCCGTGAGCTACGAGTATTTTTTCAACGGGCAGACTTACAAGGTGGGCGAAACCGTGGAGGACTACACCACCGTGGGCCAGGACCAGGTGATTTTCCTTAAACTGCTCAAAGCCACCAACCCCGGCGTGGGCACACTGCCCGACCCGCGCCCCGACCCGCTGGCCCCGACCGCCGCCCCGGCCACCCGCAACACGCCGACCTGGGACTTGATGATGAAAAACATCTATCCCCTGAACGCTTCGCAGTTGCAGCGCGACAACTTTCAGCTCCAGATTATTTACAAGGACGACGCGACGGGCGTGGACTTGATTTCGCTGAAGGAAGGCGCTAAAATTCAGAACCAACCGCTGATTCAAGTGCTGGGCCTGGACCGCGTGAACCCCAACAACGACCGCAACCCGGACGGCAACTTCGACTACTTCCCCGGCATCACGATTGACCCCGAGCTGGGCAAAATCATTTTCCCGAACGTGCAGCCGTTCGGCAATTTCCTGCGGGCGCAGTTTGATACGACGGGCACCGACGCGGGCGCGGAGCGGGAGCGGATAAAGAAATACGTGTACCAAAGCCTGTACAACCAGACCCAGAGCGACGCGCAGCAGCAGCAGGAGCGCGACAAGTTTTTCCTGCGGGGGCGGTTTCAGGGCGGGGCTTCGTCGGATGAAATCAGCTTGCCCGGCATTGGCATTGCCCAGGGGTCGGTGCGGGTGCGGTCAGGTTCGACGCTGCTCACCGAAGGCACCGACTACCAGGTGTTTTACGACCAGGCGAAGGTGAAAATCCTCAACCCGGCCTACCTTAATTCGGCCAACGAATAGCGGGTCGAGTTCGAGAAAAACGCGCTGGTGCAGGTGCAGCCGCGCCGCCTGCTCGG
>JANYFQ010000073.1 GCA_025362615.1 Hymenobacter sp.
CCTCACCGGCACCGCCCGGATGCAGGAACGCCCCATCGCGGTGCTCGTAGATGCCCTCCGTCAGCTCGGTGCCCGCATCGAATATGCTAATCGTGAGGGTTTTCCACCAATAAAATTGCTGGGGCTGACTCCACCGCTCGTCCCCGCCGACGGCCAACCAACCGAGCTAACCGTGCGCGGCGACTTGAGCAGTCAGTACATTTCGGCCCTGCTCATGGTCGGCCCCACGCTGCCCAACGGCCTGCGCCTGCGCCTCTCCGGCAAAGTAGGTTCGCGCCCTTACATCCGCCTCACCCTGAGTTTGATGCGTCACTTTGGGGCTGATTGCCGTGACCTCGGCTCATTTGTGGAGGTGCGCCCAACTCCCTACCATCCCGCCAATTACACGGTCGAAGCCGACTGGTCGGCCGCGAGCTACGCCTACGCGTTGGTGGCGCTGGCCCCGGCAGGTTCCTGGCTGCTGCTGCCCGGCCTGCGCCGCCACTCCTGGCAAGGCGACCAAGCCATCGTAGCCATCATGGAAAAGCTCGGCGTAACCACCGAATACCTGGCCAACGAAACCGTGCGCTTGAGCCAAACTTCACGGGCAGAGTCAATTACTCAAGATTTTTCTGACTGCCCCGACTTGGCTCAAACGGTAGCCGTGGTAGCCGCCGCCCTGCAAATCCCGGCCACTTTCACCGGCCTCGAAAGTCTCCGCATCAAGGAAACCGACCGCATTCAGGCCCTGCAAATTGAGTTGGCTAAATTCGGAGCAGCCCTGACGGATGCTGGCGAAGGTATTTTTCAGCTAGCCAGCGCACATTTTAGCGTCGCGGGCCAAACCATAGCCACCTACCACGACCACCGCATGGCAATGGCCTTTGCCCCACTGGCGCTGCTGGGTAATCTAACTATTGAAAACCCTGCCGTAGTACGCAAGTCATTTCCGCAATTTTGGGAAGAACTCACCAAAATAGAATTTTCCATCAACGGAGCCGATTGAAATAAGCTGCTGATTTCTGCAACCGGCCCCCGTACCAGCTAAATAATTCGCCGTCCACTATTTCTACCCGGCTGTTCGGGCATATTTCCTGAAATTCAGCAAAATGCTTTTGCCGAAACGGGTAAGGTTCCGAGGATAAAAAAATGCGTTCCGGTGCGGCATCGGCCAACGCATTCCGACTAATTTCCGGGTAGCGCGTCAAGTTGCCAAACGCATTCCGAAACCCCGCCTGCTCCAGCATATCATCGATAAAAGTGCCGGTAGCGGCGGCCATCCACGGCTTGCGCCAAATGAAATAAGCAGCAGTTTGCACCTGCCCAACTACTAGTTTATCAAATTCGGATTGAATGATAACGGCAAGTTGTTCGGCTTTTTCCACTGCCCCAGTAAGCCGCCCTACCTCGCGTATCATTCCCAGTGCTTCAGCCAAATTGCTGATGTCGCTTATCCACACCGGAAATTTCGCCGCCAAAATCTCAATTCCCTCGCGGTAATTTTCTTCTTTGTTCCCAATTATTAAATCGGGTTTTAAAGCTTCGATTTTTGCGAAATCAAAATTCTTGGTGCCACCAATTACCACCGCTTGCGAACGAGCGTTTTGGGGATGAATGCAAAACTTGGTGATGCCCACCACTCGCGCACCAACGCCCAAATCAAAGAGTAACTCTGTTTGAGAAGGAACCAAAGAAATAATACGGACCACAGATTTAGCGGATTTTTGACGGATGAAACGGATTTCGAGGTGTCGTCACCTGCGGTAAGCGTCAGCATCTCAGTTTTATGAGGATACGACGGGAGGAGCCCCAAAATCCGTTGCATCCGTTAAAAATCTGCTAAATCCGTGGTTTATTGGAAGTAACGGAAATCGTGCCCGTCCTCAATATTTAGCAGCGTTTCGTAAATTAATTTGGTTACGCTCTCCACGTCGTCGCGGTGTACTGTTTCCACGGTGGTGTGCATATATTTGAGCGGCAGTGAGATAAGTGCTGCCGCCACGCCCGAGCCCGAGTAGGCAAATGCATCGGTATCGGTGCCGGTGGCGCGGGTAGCAGCGGCCCGCTGAAACGGTATTTGGTTGTCTTCGGCGGTTTTGATGATTAAATCGCGCAGATTATTCTGCACGGCCGGGCCGTAGGTAATGACCGGGCCTTTGCCGCAGGAAATATCACCCGCCGTCTTCTTTTCGTACATCGGCGACTGGCTGTCGTGCGTCACGTCGGTTACGATGGCTACGTCGGGCTTGATGCGGTGGGCTACCATTTCGGCCCCGCGCAACCCGATTTCTTCCTGCACCGAATTAACGATGTAAAGGCCGAAAGGAAGCTTGTTTTTGTTCTCGTGCAACATCCGCGCTACTTCCGCTATCATGAAGCCACCCACGCGGTTATCCAGCGCCCGGCCCACGTAAAACTTGTCGTTGAGAACGGTAAATTCGTCCTCAAACGTCACCACCGAGCCAACGTGAATGCCCATTTCGGCCACTTCTTCGGCACTGATGGCACCACAGTCCAGAAACACGGTTTCGATGGTTGGAGCTTTATCCAATTCAACTTTGCGAACGTGGATGGCGGGCCAGCCAAACACCGCTTTCACAATGCCTTTCGACCCGAAAATATTCACCCGCTTACTCGGCGCGACGAGCGGGTCGGAGCCGCCGTTTTTACGCAAATACAAGTACCCTTCTTTCGTGATGTAATTCACAAAATAGGAAATTTCGTCGGCGTGCGCTTCGATGACGACTTTATATTTTGCATCAGGATTAATCACGCCTACTACCGTGCCGTAGGTATCGACGAAGTATTCGTCAATGTACGGTTTCAGGTAATTGAGCCACAACTGTTGGCCCTCCTTCTCAAAGCCGGTGGGTGAGGGGTTGTTGAGGTAGCTTTTGAGGAATTCGAAAGATTCGGGGCGCATGGAATTAAGGGCATTTTGCACAGAGTTTAGAAGAAGTAAAAAGAGTTTAAAAGAGGAATGGGCAAAAAGCTCTGTGAGACTCTTTCTACTTCTTTTAAATTCTGTGCGAAGCAAACTACAGCGGAATGTTACCGTGCTTTTTACGCGGCATTGTATCCACTTTATTTTCCAGCATTTTAAATGCTTTTATCAATTTCTGGCGCGTTTGCGAAGGCAGAATAACTTCATCCACAAAGCCTCGGTGGGCGGCGCGGTAAGGCGTGGCAAATTTTGATTGGTATTCGTCCACTTTCTCCTGGAGCTTGGCAGCGGGGTCGTCGGCGGCAGCAATTTCGCGCTTAAAAATGATTTCGGCGGCACCTTTGGCCCCCATCACAGCGATTTCGGCGGTGGGCCAGGCATAATTCAAGTCAGCGCCGATGTGCTTGGAATTCATTACATCGTACGCGCCACCGTAGGCCTTGCGGGTGATGACGGTGATGCGCGGCACGGTGGCTTCGCAAAAGGCGTAGAGCAGCTTGGCCCCGTTGGTGATAATGCCACGCCACTCCTGGTCGGTGCCGGGCAGGAAGCCGGGCACGTCTTCGAGCACCAGCAGCGGGATGTTGAAAGCATCGCAGAAACGCACGAACCGGGCGGCTTTGGTGCTGGCATTGATGTCGAGCACTCCGGCCAGAATGGCGGGTTGGTTGCCCACAATGCCAATGCTGCGACCCGCCAAACGTGCGAACCCCACCACGATATTTTCGGCAAAATTTTGATGAACCTCCAGGAAGGAGTCGGTATCGATAATGCCTTCAATCACCTCGCGGATGTCGTAGGGCTGATTGGCATTTTCGGGGATGAGGGCATTGAGGGCGGGGCGGCTTTCGTCGCCTTGCGCTTCGTAGGGTTGCGCGGGAGCGGTTTCCTCGCAGTTTTGCGGCATATAGCTCAGCAGCCGCTTAAGATGCTGGATGCAGGCTACCTCGTTGGCGCACGAAAAATGGGTGACGCCGCTTTTGGTAGAATGGGTGCTGGCCCCGCCTAGTTCCTCGCTCGTTACCTCCTCGTGCGTAACGGTTTTGACGACGTTGGGGCCGGTCACGAACATATAGCTCGTGTTTTCAACCATCAAAATAAAGTCCGTAATGGCCGGCGAATACACCGCGCCGCCCGCGCACGGCCCCATAATGGCCGAAAGCTGCGGCACAACCCCGGAGGCCAGCGTATTTTTATAAAAAATGTCGGCGTAGCCGCCCAGGCTCACCACGCCTTCCTGAATGCGGGCACCGCCCGAGTCGTTGAGGCCGATGACGGGCGCTCCGTTCTTCATCGCCAAATCCATGATTTTGACGATTTTTTCGGCGTGGGTTTCGCTCAGCGAACCACCGAATACCGTGAAATCCTGCGAGAAAACGTACACTAGGCGGCCATTCACGGTGCCGTAGCCCGTCACCACGCCGTCGCCCAAATAATATTCTTTGTCGAGGCCAAAATCTTTGGCGCGGTGCATGACGAACTTGCCGATTTCCTCAAACGAGCCTTCATCAAGCAGCAAGTCGAGGCGTTCGCGGGCGGTGAGCTTGCCCTTTTTGTGTTGGGCATCAATGCGGACCTGCCCGCCGCCAAGCAGGGCTTCGGCGTTTTTGAGGGCAAGCAGGTCGGTTTTGGAAGCGGCAGCGGTGGCGTGTGGGTCGGGCATTCAGGCGGATGTCTGGAGTGGGAATTTTGGAACTCAAAGGTAGTTGTGCGGGCGGCAGACCGGTTGTTTAAATAGCCGCTGCTGGGTCGTCAAAATCAATTTGGGCGTACAATTCGCCCAGGGTAAGCTGGCAGCCAACACTTTTGAGGTCAATCACATCGGCCGGGGCACTGCCGTGCCAGTATTCCCAAGTGCCGGCGGGCAACCGGGTGTACAACTCTACCTGCATCTGGCGCGAATCCACCAGCAGGTAGTGCTGTAGGCTTTCGATGCTGAGGTAGCGAAGGAACTTGCCCGAACGGTCGTAGTTACCCGTTGAGGCCGACACGATTTCCACAATCAGCATCGGGTTGGTTAGCGAGGGCAAGGTTGCCTTGGGGGCGTGGTATTCGGGTGGGCCGCACACGGCCACCAGGTCGGGGTAGCTGTACGTTGTGGAAACCGGCGTGTACGTGCGGGCATCGCTGGTGTATGCCTCGCAACTTGCCCGCAAGCGGTTGTAGAACAGGCCCGCCAGGGTACGGCTGAGGCGGTAGTGATTGGGCGTGGCCCCGGCTCGCAACGCCGGGTCAAGTTGGTTGGCGAGTTCTGGCGCTCCAACGGGAATGATGCGCCCGTCCATGAATTCCCAGCGGCCTTCGGCAGCTTCGTCGAAGGCCAGGTAATCAGCCTCGGAGTACACCATCGACATGAAGTCGGCGGTCTTGGGGGCGGAGGCGGGTGCTTGGTAGGCGGGTTGGGCGGACATAGCGTGGGGCGTTTTGCTCCGGTAAAGCTACAAAAAAACCAGCCCGTTGCGGGGCTGGTTTTTTGATTTTCTGCCGGAGCAGAAGCTAACGCCACATTTTTACTTGCTTTCCGCGTCCGGCGTTTCCGGCTTTTCGGCGGGGCGCTCGTCGCTGGCCAGGGTGCTGGCCTCGTCGCTCTTGCCAACCGAGAAGGTGAGTTCCTCCTTACCGTCCTCGTAATCAGCGGTGATGATGTCGCCGTTGGCTACCTGAGCCTTGAGGATTTCTTCGGCAATCGGGTCTTCGATGTACTTCTGGATGGCGCGGTTGAGGGGCCGGGCACCGTACTTGGGGTCATACCCTTTTTCAGCCACGAAATCTTTGGCTTTGTCGGTCAGTTCGACGGCGTAGCCCAAGGCTTTCACGCGCACGAAAAGCTTGCGAAGGCTGATTTCGATGATTTTGTGAATGTCCGTCTTCGCCAGTGAGTTGAAGACAATAACGTCGTCCAAGCGGTTGAGGAACTCGGGCGAAAAAGTCTTCTTCAGGGCGTTGGTGATGGTGGCTTTGGTGGCCTCGTCCTGATTTTCGCCGCGCGACTTGGTGCCGAAGCCGATGCCCGCGCCGAAGTCCGACAAATCCCGCGCCCCGATGTTGGAGGTCATGATGATGATGGTGTTACGGAAGTCCACCTTGCGGCCCAGGCCATCGGTCAGAATGCCGTCGTCCAGCACCTGCAAAAGCAGGTTGTACACGTCGGGGTGGGCCTTCTCAATCTCATCAAGCAGGATAACCGAGTACGGCTTGCGGCGGATTTTCTCCGTCAGCTGTCCGCCTTCCTCGTAGCCCACGTAGCCCGGAGGCGCCCCCACGAGGCGCGACACCGAGAATTTCTCCATGTACTCGCTCATATCGACCCGCACCAGCGCATCTTCTTTGTCGAACAAATAGGAGGCCAGCACCTTGGCCAGTTCCGTTTTGCCCACGCCCGTGGGGCCGAGGAACACGAACGAGCCGATGGGCTTCTTGGGGTCTTTCAGGCCGACGCGGGTGCGCTGAATGGCTTTTACGAGCTGCTTGATGGCCTTGTCCTGCCCAATGACGCGGCCTTGCAACTCCTCGTTCATGTTGAGCAGCTTCTGGCTTTCGTTCTGCGCCACGCGCGAAACGGGGATGCCCGTCATCATGGCGATGACCTCGGCCACATTCTCTTCCTTGACGGTGTAGCGCTTCTTCTTGGTTTCCTCCTCCCAGCCTTTTTTGGCGGTTTCGAGTTGGTCGAGCAGCTTCTTTTCGGTGTCGCGGAGCTTGGCGGCTTCCTCGTACTTCTGCGATTTCACCACCCGGTTTTTCTCGCCCTTGATGTTCTCGATGCTCTCTTCGAGCTTAAGAATGTCCTCGGGCACCACAATGTTGTTGATGTGGACGCGGGCACCAGCTTCGTCCAGAATGTCAATGGCTTTGTCGGGCAAAAACCGGTCGCTCATGTACCGGTCGCTCAGCATCACGCACTGCTCGATGGCCTTGTCGGTGTACACCACGTGGTGGTGGTCCTGGTACTTGTCCTTGATGTTGTGCAGGATTTCGATGGTTTCCTCGGGCGTGGTGGGGTCCACCATCACCATCTGGAAACGCCGGGCCAGGGCCCCGTCCTTTTCGATGTACTGCCGGTACTCGTCGAGCGTAGTAGCGCCGATGCACTGAATTTCGCCCCGCGCCAGGGCCGGCTTGAACATATTGGAAGCATCGAGTGAGCCCGAAGCGCCGCCTGCGCCCACAATGGTGTGCAGCTCGTCAATAAAAAGAATGACGTCGGGCGACTTCTCCAACTCGTTCATCACGGCCTTCATGCGCTCCTCGAACTGGCCCCGGTACTTGGTGCCGGCCACGAGCGAGGCCAAATCGAGCGTGACCACGCGCTTGTTAAACAGCACACGGCTCACCTTTTTCTGGATGATGCGCAGGGCCAGGCCCTCGGCGATGGCGGTTTTGCCCACGCCGGGTTCGCCGATGAGAATGGGGTTGTTTTTCTTGCGGCGGCTCAGGATTTGGGCCACGCGCTCGATTTCTTTTTCGCGGCCCACGATGGGGTCGAGCTTGTCGTCCTCGGCCATTTTGGTGAGGTCGCGGCCGAAGTTATCGAGCACCGGGGTACGCGATTTTTCGCCCACACCGCCGGCCTTGCGCGGGGCGCTGCCCTGCTGGCCCTGGCCGCTGCGGCCCTGGCCGCCGCCGAAAAGGCGGTCGTCGTCGTCGTCGGTATCGGGCGATTTTTTCTTCGATGTGGGGGGCAGCGGGGCGTTGCCGTGGTAGTCGAGCGAGTCGCGGGCAGATTCGTAGTTCACGCTGAATTTGCTGAGAATTTGGGAAGAAATGTTGTCCTCGTCGCGTAATATCGAGAGGAGCAGGTGTTCGGTGCCGATGACTTCGGCTTTGAAAATTTTGGCTTCCAGATAAGTCACTTTCAGGACTTTCTCGGTGGCCTTGGTGAGCGGGATTGACCCCGTGATGCTGGTGCCCTGGGGCGAGGCGGTGTTGCGGGTGGCCTGTTCGAGCGAAAATTTAAGCTCGTCGAGCGACACCCCCAGCTTGCGGAGCAGGGTCAGTGCCGTGCCCTCGCCCTCGCGAATAATGCCCAGCAACAGGTGTTCGGTGCCAATGTAGTCGTGGCCCAGCCGGATGGCCTCTTCCCGGCTCAGGGAAATGACTTCTTTGACGCGGTTCGAGAATTTAGCTTCCATGCAGATAAACGTAGTAAAGAAAATCGGAAATAACCGCGTCTGGATAATTTGCCGACTCGACGGGAACGTCCTATAAACGAAAAAACAACGGGTTGCGGGCGAAGGTTCGAGGAGAAATGTTTTGATTTTCAGCAACTATTTTCACCAATGTTTTTCACAAGAAACGGCCGGCTTGTGGCCCTTGCATGAACAGCAAATCGAGGATGCTGAGGCCCGGCACAAAGGGCAAGCCAAATACCTGCGGGTAAGGGCGGGCTGCCGGAGTGTCAGGTTTTAGGCTTTTGGGCGAAAGGGCGTCGCGTTTGTCAATGAGTGAAGGAGTGAAGGAGTGGATGAGTGAATGGGAGCTGGCGGAGACGTGGGGGTGGTATTCGGTGGTGAAATGCAGCGGCACGGGCAGGCGCAGGCAACGGAGGAGCAACTGCAAAAATGCCAGGTTCAGGTCCCAGAGGCGGGCGGGTTTCTGGGCGTAGAGGTCGGTCAGGTAGTCGGCGTAATACGCGTAGTAGGGGCTGTTGCCGTAGGCGGTTTGCAGGGTGCGGCGGTGCTGGTGGGGCCAGTTTTCGCGGTAGTCAATCTCAATTTGAGCGGTGCATACTTTTTCGGAGCGGTTGCCGTCCAGCACCGGCACCGTGAGGGGGCGCACCCCTTGCGCGGTGAGCACGAGGGCGCGGTTGCGGTAGGTTTGTTTGCGGTAGTGCTCGTGGGCATCGAGCAGCAGGCCATCGGCAGCCAGCAGTTGGCTGAAAAAGGTAATGGGTGGCAGGTAAGAGAGCTCGCTAAGAATCACAAATTTATTCGAATTTGGGGAATGGCACGAATTTTTGTTGGGTGGGCGAAAGGGCAGCGGACCAGCTACTTTTGCTGCGTATTCTTGCCGGCCGTGGCGGAATCTTGATACCTATGAAAACACGACTTAAATTGGCTATTCGCTACCTGGCCGGGCTGCTTTTGCTGCTGGTGGGGGCCGCGCCGGCCTGGGCCGGCCCGCCGCAAATTGTGGTGGACGTGGCCCGTTTCCGCAACCTCAACAAGGTAGAGAAGGGTGCGGAGGTCGAAATTTACGTCACCGTGCCCACGCAAACGCTGGTGTACCGGCAACGGGCCCCTAAAACATTCCAGTGTTCGGCCACGGTGCTGCTCGAAATCATCAAAGCGGACGGGAAACCTGCTTTTCGGGAGTTGGTAGCGTTGCGCCCGCCGCCGCTGGCCGACACCACGCTTTCCATCAAAAACCCGCAGAGTTTCCTTAAAAGAATTTTGCTGCCCGACGGGAAATACACCCTCCGCGCTATCGTGCGCGACCAGTACCGCCCGGCCACGGCGGCAGGCACGGCCATCGTCGAGCGTCTGCTGCTGCTGGAAGCGCCCGCCACGCCCTTCCTCACCGATATCGTGCTGCTGGCCCGCCCGGCCGTAAAAAATGCAGGTATCGATAATTTCAACCGCGGCGGCTACCGCCTTAGCCGTACCCCCGGTGGCACCTACGGGCGCGGGGCCGAAACCTTGTATTTCTACACCGAGCTGCACAACGCCCCGGCCGGCAAGGCGTTGCAAGTGCGGTATCGGCTGGCAGTGGCCGGTGCCCCGGCCGCTGTGCCCACCGAAACCGGCCTCGTGCCCGGAAGCGGGCAACCCGCCGTGGTGCTGGGCCAACTGCCGCTGGTGGGCCTGCCCACCGGCGAAGTGGCCGTGCTGGTGGACGTGTTCGACGGGAAAAAACTGCTGGTGAGCCAGCGCGTGGTGGGGCAGCGCACCGAGGCAGACTTTACGCCGGCAGCGGCCCCACCCACGCGGTGAAGGCCACCATTAAACGAAACTTCCTTCCTGCCTCCCTTGCCCCAAAAACGCTCCTACCCGCTGTACTTCGAGCCGTTGCGCTGGCTGCTGCTGGCGCTGGCGCATTTGCCGCTGCCGCTGCTCTATGGGCTGGCGGAGGTCGTTTACGGGCTGCTGGCTTACGTGGTGCGCTACCGTTGGCGGGTGGTACAGGCCAACTTGAGCAACTCATTCCCCGAAAAAAGCCCGGCCGAACTCACGCAACTGGGCCGGGCCTTTTACCGGCACTTCGCCCAGCTCGTGGTCGAAATTTTGAAGCTGGCGGCCATCGGCCCCGCCGAGCTGGCGCGGCGGGTGCATTTCATCAACCCCGAACTGATGACGCGGCACTTTGCGGCCGGGCGCACCGTGTTGTCGCTGGGGTCGCACCTGGGCAACTGGGAATGGATTTTGAGCGGCGCGGCGCTCGTATTTCCGGGCCGGGCGGCGGGCGTGTACAAGCCGCTGGGCAACCCTTTTTTCGAGGATTTCACCCGTCGCCTGCGCACCCGGTTGGGGGCCGAGGCCGTGCCTATGCTGGCCACGCTGCGCTACCTGCTGCGCCACCAAGGCAGCCCCCGCACCCTGAGCCTGCTCCTCGACCAGTCGGCCGGGCCGGAAGACCGCCCGCACTGGTTGCCCTTCCTGCACCAGGACACCGGCTTCTACACCAGCGCCGACCGGCTGGCCCAACAATTTGATTGCGCCGTGCTCTACGTGGGCATCCGGCGGGTACGGCGCGGGCATTACGAAATCCGTTTCACTGAGCTGCCCGACGGGCGGGCGACGGCCCTGGCCGGGCCAGGCGTTTTTCCCATTACCGAGGCGTTTGCCCGGCAATTAGAAACGGACATCCGGGCCACGCCCGCGCAGTATTTGTGGACGCATCGGCGCTGGAAGCACCAGCGGGGGTAGGTTTTGGACGGCTCTTTAGTTCGCCGCAAGGCTGGTGTCAGGGTGGAGGCAGCAAAGCGCCTGGAAATCGTACGGGAAGTGTTCGGCAAAGGGGCCGCCCGTGTGCCGAAGCTGGTGCGCGGCATCAAGCGTGCGGAAATAAAACTGCCCAAACCGTTGGTAAATCCAAGCGGGGAGCTGGCTGCCGAGCCCCGCGAAGCCGGGCAGCAACTGGCCCGCATCGGGCAGGGCGAAAGCGTGGGTCGCCCCGCCCGCGAGTTGCCTAATGCGTTGTAACACGGGCCATCGAATCCGCGCTACTCCGCCGTTTGAGCGGCAGCTAAAACAATTGACAAAAAACACCGCCTCGTTGCAGGACGGACACACAACCATGCTCGCTGACTGCGCGACGACTCCTAACCTCGGCACCGGCATCGGCCACGGCTGCTACAAAATCCGCCTCGCTATCCGCCAGCAAGGGCAGCGGCAAACGCGGCGGTGCCCGCGCCATCACCTACGTGCCGGTCATCGGCCAAACCGTGTACCTGTTGGCCCGCTACGACAAAGGCGAACAAAGCAGCCTCAGCCACCAGCAGGTGCTTTAGCTTGGGCCTGCTGGAAAAGTAAAACAACTGGCTGAGGGCGGCCTCGCTTCGTCTAAACCAACCTGTTCAAACACGGGATACCGGCAAGCAAAACGCCGAAGCCCCCGCCGCACTGGTTGCGGCGTGGGCTTCGGCGTTTTTTTTGGCGCTTACGATA
>JANYFQ010000143.1 GCA_025362615.1 Hymenobacter sp.
ATCGCCCAAACCGGCAAGCCCGCTCTGGTACTGTGCCACAATAAAACCCTGGCAGCTCAGCTCTACGGCGAGTTCAAGGCGTTTTTCCCCCAGAATGCTGTCGAGTACTACATCAGCTACTACGACTACTACCAGCCGGAGGCTTACATCGCCAGCACCGATGTTTTCATCGAAAAAGACCTGGCCATCAACCAGGAAATTGAGAAACTGCGGCTCCACACCACCTCCACGCTCCTCAGTGGCCGGCGCGATGTGATTGTCATTGCCTCCGTTTCGTGCATTTATGGCATCGGCAACCCCGAGGAATTTGCCAAAAACGTCATCTTTCTCAAGCCGGGAATGCGCTACTCACGCAACGCCCTGCTCTACCAGTTCGTGCAGATTTTGTATTCGCGCACCGAAGTGGAGTTCACACGCGGCTCGTTCCGGGTAAAAGGCGACACCGTGGACGTGTTTCCGGCCTACGCCGACTATGCCATTCGCCTGTATTTCTTTGGCGATGAGATTGAGTCTGTCCACAAGATTGACCCGGTGAGCGGCAAAAAACTCAGCGACGAAACCAGCGGCGTAGCCCTCTACCCCGCCAACCTGTTCGTAACGGGCAAGGAAACCCTGAATTCGGCCATCAAGCAGATTCAGGACGATATGGTGCATCAGCACGCCTACTTCGAAAAAGAAGGCCGCGACCAGGAAGCTAAGCGCATCATGGAGCGCACGGAGTTCGACCTTGAAATGATTCGCGAACTGGGCTACTGCTCTGGCATCGAGAACTATTCGCGGTACTTCGATGGCCGGGTGCCGGGTACGCGCCCGTTCTGCCTCCTCGATTATTTTCCCAAAGACTACCTGCTCGTCGTGGACGAAAGCCATGCCACGATGCCGCAAATCCGGGCGATGTGGGGCGGCGACCGGGCCCGCAAAACAGCCCTCATCGAGTACGGTTTCCGCCTGCCGTCGGCGATGGACAACCGTCCGCTGACGTTCAATGAGTTCGAGAGTATGTACCAGCAGGCCGTATTTGTGAGCGCCACGCCCGCCGACTACGAACTGGCCCAGGCCGGCGGCACCATCGTCGAGCAAATCATCCGCCCCACCGGCCTGCTCGACCCCGAAATCGACGTGCGCCCCAGTTCCAACCAGATTGACGACCTGCTGGATGAAGTGGACAACCGTGTGAAGATGGGCGACCGCGTACTCGTCACGACCCTTACCAAGCGCATGGCTGAGGAGCTGAGTAAGTACATGGAACGCCTCCGCATCAAGGTCGAATACGTCCACTCCGATGTCAAAACCCTTGACCGCGTAGAAATCCTGCGCCGTCTGCGCCTCGGCGACATCGACGTGCTCATCGGCGTGAACCTGCTCCGTGAGGGCCTCGATTTGCCCGAAGTCAGCCTCGTCGCCATCCTCGATGCCGACAAAGAAGGCTTCCTCCGCGACCAGCGTAGCCTCATTCAAACCATGGGCCGCGCCGCCCGCAACGAGCGCGGCAAAGTCATCATGTACGCCGACCGCATGACAGGCTCGATGCAGCGGGCTATTGAAGAAACCACCCGTCGCCGCGCCACCCAACTGGCTTACAACGAATTACACGGTATCACGCCGCGCACCGTCCGCAAGAGTCACGCCGAAATCATGGGCCAAACCGACCTCGCCGACTACCGCGTCATCGACGCGCAAGCCGAAGCCGGCCCCTACGCCGACGGCGGCGCGGCCCTGGCCATGGCCGCCGAACCCGTGGTAGCCATGATGAACCGCCCCGAGCTGGAAAAGCTCATCAAAACCACCGAAAAGCAGATGGAAACCGCCGCCAAAGAGTTGGATTTTCTGCAAGCCGCCAAGCTCCGCGACGAGCTGAGCGCGTTGAAAAGCGTCCTTAAAAACAAGCGCGACTGACCTCCCACCCAACCCCGCAAATGTCAAAAAACGGCCGGATAACGCCCCTGGGGCATTGTCCGGCCGTTTTTTGTTACAGCAGTTGCCGTGGACCCCTTTCTACATTTTCTTCCCCGGAAAGTAAGCCACTTCGCCCAACTCCTCCTCGATACGAAGCAACTGGTTGTACTTGCTCATCCGGTCGGAACGCGAGGCGGAGCCGGTTTTGATTTGCCCGGTGTTCAAGGCCACGGCCAAATCAGCAATTGTGTTATCCTCCGTTTCGCCCGAGCGGTGGCTCATGATGGACTTGTAACCGTTGCGGCGGCCCAGGTTTACGGCAGCAATCGTTTCGGTGAGCGTACCTATCTGGTTGACTTTAATGAGGATAGCATTGGCAATGCTTTCGTCGATGCCGCGCTGCAAGCGGTCCACGTTCGTTACGAACAAGTCGTCGCCCACAAGCTGGATTTTGCCGCCCAGGCTTTCGGTGTGCAGCTTCCAGCCCGCCCAGTCGTCCTCATCCATGCCATCTTCAATGCTGATAATGGGGTACTTACGCACCCAGTCAGCCCAGTAATCGGCCATTTGGCTCGACGTGAGCTTGTCGCCACTGCTCTTTTTGAAGTGGTAGTGGCCGTCCGCGTAAAACTCCGATACAGCGGCATCCATCGCAATAAACACGTCCTCGCCCGGCCGGTAGCCCGCCTTCTCGATGGCCTGCAACACGATTTGGATGGCCTCCTCGTTCGACTTGATGTTGGGTGCGAAACCGCCTTCGTCGCCCACGTTGGTGCTATAACCCTGCTTTTTGAGCACCGTTTTCAGGTGATGGAAGATTTCCGTTCCCCAGCGCAACGCTTCCGAAAACGACGGTGCGCCGGTCGGCATTATCATAAACTCCTGAAAGTCAATGGAATTATCAGCGTGCGAACCGCCGTTGAGGATGTTCATCATTGGCACGGGCAGCGTCGTGGCGCCCACGCCGCCCACGTAGCGGTAGAGCGGCATTCCGGCATCTTGCGCCGCCGCACGGGCGGCCGCCAGGCTCACGCCCAGAATGGCGTTCGCCCCCAGGTTGGCCTTGTTGGGCGTGCCGTCCAGTTCCAGCATAATTTTGTCGAGCAGCGCCTGTTCGTACACCGAAAAGCCCACCAGCTCTTCGGCAATGCGGTTATTCACGTTGTCCACGGCCTTGAGTACCCCCTTGCCCATGTACTTGGTGGCGTCGTCGTCGCGCAATTCCACGGCTTCGTGCTTGCCGGTACTGGCCCCGCTGGGCACGGCGGCGCGGCCGGTGGCTCCGCTGTCGGTCGTCACGTCCACCTCAATAGTCGGGTTGCCGCGCGAGTCGAAAATCTGCCGGGCGTGAATTTGCGAAATGATGCTCATTTGAGGGTCGGGTTGAAGGTTGAATCCGCCTGCAAACCTACGAAACAAACCGGTGGAGACAACTGCCGGTAGGCGAGTGGTCCAACGAATAGCGTCAAACCAGTGGCCAGACGAATTCTCGAAGGATTTGCCTGGCCACTGCGGTTTGAACAACTCGCGTTGAACCTGTGTCTGGGCAAACGCCACAAAAAACGGGACGCACCTTTCGGCACGTCCCGTTTACAGTCCAGTCAAAGCCGCTCCTTAAGCAGCCGTTTCGTCCTTCTTTTCCTCGCCTTCCGAAGCAACTTCCGCGCTGCTCTCGCCTTCGTGCAAGGTTTCAATGGTAACATTGGCAGGCGTTTCAGTTTCCGCTACGGCAACCGGGGCCATAGCTTCATTCGTCACATCAACAGCCGAAGTTGCAGCGGTATCGCCGGCGGCTTTTTTGCCGCCCCGGCTCCGCGAACGGCGCGTGGTAGTGGCTTTTGCTGCGTCAGCGTTTTTGCTTTCGAGCAAGGTATCGTTGTAGTCCACCAACTCGATGATGCACATATCGGCGTTGTCACCGAGGCGCGTGGCACTCAGCTTGATGATACGGGTGTATCCACCGGGCCGGTCGGCAATTTTAGCCGCCACTTCACCAAACAATTCTTTAATAGCTTCTTTCTCTTGCAGTTGAGCGAATACCAAACGCCGTGAGTGCGTCGTGTCGTTCTTGGCTTTCGTCAGAAGCGGCTCGACGTACTGCCGCAAAGCCTTTGCTTTGGCCACCGTGGTGGTCACGCGCTTGTGCATGATGAGCGACGTGGCCATGTTGGACATCATCGCGTGGCGGTGGGCGGTGGTACGGCCCAACTGATTGATTTTTTTACCGTGTCGCATCGGACATTAGGGGAATACGGTGCGCTTGCGGGCAACGGCCACGGCGGGCCAAAAGCCTCATTAGAACCACTGCCCCGAAGGGCGCACCAGGTTTGAAAAAACTGTTTCTGGTTTCTGATTGCTCGTTTCTTGTTGAAAATGCCTCAAAGCACTAAACTTCAACAAGCAACCAGAAACCAGAAACCAGAAACCAGAAACTATTCTTCATCCAGGCGATACTTCGCCAAATCCATCCCAAACTCCAAACCGCGCTCTTCCACGAGGTTTTCCAGTTCGGTCAGGCTCTTCTTGCCAAAATTGCGGAACTTCATCATGTCCGCAATCTCCAGGCTCACCAACTCGCCCATCGTCTTGATATCGGCGGCTTTCAGGCAGTTTTTGGCCCGAACGCTCAACTCCATATCTTCCAAGTGGGTTTTCAGCATTTTACGCATCTGCTGGGTTTCCTCATCAATCGGCTCGTCTTCGACCACGCGGGGGCCGGCGACAGCAATCGTGCTGTCGGAAAACAGCATGAAGTGTTGAATCAGGATGTTGGCAGCGCCTTTGAGCGCCTCCTCCGGGTGAATCGAACCGTCGGTCTGAATTTCGATAACGAGCTTCTCGTAATCGGTTTTCTGCTCGACGCGGGTATTCTCGATGCTGTACTTCACGTTCTTAATCGGCGTGTAAATAGCATCAATGGCGATTTGCCCGAAAACCTGGTCAGCGGGCTTGTTTTCATCGGCGGGCACGTAGCCGCGACCGCGGGCGATGGTCAGCTCAAACTCAAGCTCTTTGCTCGGGTCGAGGTGGGCGATGACGTGGTTAGGGTTCAGCACCTCAAAGCCGCTGGCGAACTTGGCGATGTCGGCCCCCGAAAAGGTGTCCTGTCCTTTCACGCGCACCGTGATTTTATCGGCCAGCGCGTCGCTTACTTTCTTGAAGCGCACCATTTTCAGGTTCAGGATGATTTCGGACATATCCTCAATCACGCCCTCAATGGTCGAGAACTCGTGCAGGACGCTGTTGGTCCGAACCGACGTAATGGCGAAGCCTTCCAGCGACGAGAGCAAAATCCGGCGCAGGGCATTGCCGATGGTCACGCCGTAGCCCTTCTCCAAAGGCTTAAACTCAAACGTCCCGGTAAAGTCGTCGGATTTCTCCATCACCACTTTGTCGGGCATCTGAAATGCTAAGATTGACATACTTGGGGCGTTGAAAATGTTAAAAATGAGGTGCGAAAAAACTTTCCGCGTAACGCAAAAAATAGCCAGGCCAACTGACCAGCTTTCTCTTCTTTTGTCTGGGTGCAACATTGCGCCGAAGCACCGCACCACCAGAAAAAGGCTTGCACAATAACGGCCCGACATTCAGCCGGGCCGCTATCAAGCGCGTTGGGATTACTTGGAATACAGTTCGACGATGAGCTGCTCCGTAATTTTCTCCGGAATCAACTCCCGAGCCGGGGCATTGAGGAACTTGCCAGCCAGGTCTTTGCCGTCCCACTCCAACCACGAGCACTGCCGCGAGTTACGGACCGACAGCGACGAGGTAATGGCCTCGAGCGACTTTGACTTCTCACGCACGGCCACGATGTCGCCGGCACGGAGGTGGTACGAAGCAATGTTCACCACCTCACCATTCACCGTGATGTGCTTGTGGCCAACAAGTTGGCGAGCAGCGCGGCGCGTTGAGGCTATGCCCAAACGGTACACCGTGTTGTCGAGGCGGGCCTCAAGCAAGGCCAGCAAGTTGTCACCGGTAATGCCGGGCAGGGCAGCAGCTTTGTGAAACAGGTTCTCGAATTGCTTCTCGAGCATTCCGTACATATATTTCACCTTCTGCTTCTCCATGAGCTGTACGGCGTATTCCGACTGCTTCTTGCGGCGGCCACGGCCGTGCTGACCGGGGGGGTAGTTCTTCTTGTTGAGCGCCTTGCTCGGGCCGAAGATGGGTTCGGCAAAACGACGGGCAATTTTGGCGGTGGGGCCAGTGTAACGTGCCATGACAGGGTATTTAAATCAGCGATGAAAAACTAAACGCGCCGGCGCTTCGGCGGGCGGCAGCCGTTGTGGGGCAGCGGCGTTACGTCGCGGATGGTCGTAACCTCGATGCCGACGCTGCCGAGGGCGCGGATAGCCGACTCGCGGCCCGAACCCGGCCCCTTCACGAACACTTCGGCCTTGCGCATCCCCAAGTCGTGGGCCACTTTGCCACAATCCGACATCGCCATCAAAGCGGCGTAGGGCGTGTTCTTCTTCGACCCCCGGAAACCCATCTTGCCGGCCGAAGCCCACGAAATGACCTGCCCCGAGTTGTTGGTAATCGAGATGATGATGTTGTTGAACGAGGCGCGGATGTGGACCTGCCCCACCTGCTCGACCACGACAATGCGCTTCTTGGCTTTGTCTTTTCTTTTTTGTGCCATTTGGTTATCGCGAAATTGTAACAGTTGTTGGTGTTTGGTTTTTGGTGGTTGGTCGTTGATGACTGGCCAGGGGAAAAACCCCATCTAACCATTCACCAAAAACCAATCACCAAAAACCAAAAGCCGATTGTTACGTGAGTTTATTTGGTTGCCTTCTTCTTGCCGGCCACGGTCTTGCGCTTGCCCTTGCGGGTCCGCGAGTTGTTCTTGGTGCGCTGACCACGAACGGGAAGACCTTTCCGGTGACGCAAGCCGCGGTAGCAACCGATGTCCATCAAACGCTTGATGTTCAACTGTACTTCCGAGCGCAACACGCCTTCGGTTTTGTGTTCGGCGGCGATGATGGCGCGGATTTCGCCGAGTTCGGCATCCGTCCAGTCCTTCGCTTTCTTGTTGAGGTCAATTCCGGCCCGGTTAAGGATTTTGATGGAATTGCTACGGCCGATGCCGTAGATGTAAGTCAGGGCGATTTCGCCGCGCTTGTTGTCCGGGATATCTACCCCTGCGATACGAGCCATGTGCTGTGGTTATGTGTTTGCGGACAGAAAACCCGACAACGACCTGGAAGGCGACTTGCTCAACAGCGAACAAGCCAGTACCCAGGGCTTCGGGCTTCTTAAATTGATTTAGCCCTGACGCTGCTTGAAGCGCGGGTTCTTCTTGTTGATGACGTAGAGCTTGCCATTGCGGCGGACCAGCTTGCAGTCCACGCTACGCTTCTTGACGGAGGTTTTGACTTTCATGATTTTTAGGGCTTAGGTTTTAGGGACTTAGGGCTTAGTTTTCTGTGGTGAGATGCAGGGAATTTACTAAGCCCTAAGTCCCTAAAAACTACGCCCCTGATTTTACTTGTACCGGTACTTAATCCGGCCCTTTGACAAGTCGTAGGGCGACATTTCCAGCTTCACTTTGTCACCGGGCAGAATTTTGATGTAGTGCATCCGCATCTTGCCCGAAATGTGGGCAATCAACTGGTGGCCGTTTTCCAATTCCACGCGAAACATGGCGTTGGAGAGGGCTTCGAGGATGGTACCGTCCTGCTCAATCGAGGCTTGTTTGGCCATAAAGGGCTACTGTGAGGCTAAGGCTTGTTCTATGTATTCGAAGGAGGTGAGAATCTCCGCCTTGTCCTTGCGGACGACGACGGTGTGCTCGAAATGCGCCGAGGGCTTGCGGTCCTTGGTGCGGATGGTCCAGCCGTCGGCTTCCTGCACCACGTCTTTCTTGCCCAGGTTCACCATCGGCTCAATAGCCAGCACGAGGCCCGTTTGCAGCAGCGGCCCCGAACCCCGCTTGCCGAAATTCGGCACTTCGGGTTTCTCGTGGAGCTTGGCTCCCACGCCGTGCCCCACCAATTCGCGCACCACCCCGTAGCCCAGGCGGGCGACGTGGTTCTGGATGGCGTAGCTGATGTCGCCCACGCGGTTGCCGCTGACGGCTTTCTCGATGCCTTTGTACAAGCTTGCCTTGGTTTCCCGAAGCAGGGCCAATACATCGGCGCTCACTTCCCCGATTGGGTAAGTGTAGGCACTATCGGAGTGAAACCCGTTGAGGTACACCCCGCAATCTACCGACATGATGTCGCCGCTTTGCAGCGGTTTGTCGGTAGCCAACCCGTGAACGACGACTTCGTTCACGCTCAGGCATAAGCTGTGGGGGAAAGCAGCGTTGGCCGGACCGTAGCCCTTGAACGACGGCACCCCGCCGTGGTCCCGGATAAACTCCTCGGCCCGCCGGTCGAGCTGCTTCGGGGTTACACCAGGCTTCATCAGCTTAGCCACTTCGCCGTGGGCCTGGGCCAACAGCTTCGCGCTTACGCGGATGAGGTCTATTTCTTCTTCGGTCTTGTATTGAATCTTGCCGCTGGCCATGCTTCGTCGGTTACGAAGCGGCCAGTACCACCGGTTGGGCGGGCGGCACGGGCATTGCCTGCCCCTGCCGACCGCGGAGGTTGCCGGTTTTCATCATCCCGTCGTAGTGCTGCATCAGCAAGTAGCTTTCGACTTGATTGACGGTGTCTAGCACCACGCCCACCATGATGATGAGCGACGTGCCGCCGTAAAAGGCCGACATCGGGCGGGTCACGCCCAGAATTAGCGCAATGGCGGGGAAGATGGCAATCAGCGCCAGCGCGATGGCACCGGGCAGGGTGATACGGGTCAGGATTTCATCAATGTACTCCGACGTGTCGGCCCCCGGCTTCACGCCCGGCACGAAACCGCCGCTGCGCTTGAGGTCGTCGGCTATCTGCGTGGGGTTCACACTGATGGCGGTGTAAAAGTACGTGAAGACGATGATGAGTGTAGCAAATACTAAGTTGTACTGCCACGAAGTATAGTCTGAAAACTTCACGCCGATGTAGCTGGCTGTCTCGCTCGTGTTTTGCCAAACAGAAGCAGCGATGGCAGGCACAAACATCAACGACTGTGCGAAGATGATAGGCATCACGCCAGCGGCGTTCACCTTCAGCGGAATAAACTGGCGCTGCGCGTCAAGCTGCGTAGTGCCGCCCACTTGCTTGGCGTACTGCACGGCAATGCGGCGCACGGCTTGGGTCAGCACAATTACGGCCATGATGACCAGGAATAGCACGACCATTTCGAGCAGGAAAATCAGCGACTTGTTCACGCCCTTGGCAGCGGCCTCACCAATGAGGGCACCAGGCAGGCGCGATACGATACCAATCATGATAATCATGCTGATGCCGTTACCGATGCCTTTGTCGGTGATTTTTTCGCCCAACCACATACAAAACAGCGTTCCGGCCGTGATGATGAGCATAGTGCTGATAGTGAAGAACGTGCCGGGGCTGATGATGGCTTCGGCGTTGATGGTGGCGATGAAGCCCACCGACTGTGCGAGCACAATCGGGATGGTGAGGATGCGGGTGTACTGGTTAATCTTCTTGCGGCCCGACTCGCCTTCCTTTTGTAGCTTCTGAAAGTACGGCACGGCAATCGTGAGCAATTGCAGTACGATGGAAGCCGAGATGTAGGGCATGATGCCCAGCGCAAAAATGGAAGCGTGGCTGAACGCGCCACCGAGCAGCGTATCCAGAATACCGAACAACCCGGCCGCGCCAGTCTTGAGGCGGGTCGGGTCGACACCGGGCAGTACCACGTAGGAACCCAGCCGGTAGATAGCAATGAAGAAAAGCGTATTGAGGATTCGCGTACGCAAATCCTCAATCGCAAAAATGTTTTTTATCGTAGTGATAAACTTGTTCATTGCTGAAATAGCGTAAAGCTAACGAGATTAAAGCGTTACTGCCTTGCCGCCCGCTTTCTCAATGGCTTCAACGGCCGATTTCGAGAAAGCGTGGGCATGAACTTCGAGGGCGGCAGTTACTTCGCCACGGCCCAGGATTTTGATTTTGGCGTTTTTTGACACCAAACCGTTGGCGATGAAGTAAGCGCTGTCCATCGTGGCGACGCTGTGCTTCTCGAGCAGGTTGGTGAGGACATCAAGGTTGATGCCTTTGTACTCGACGCGGTTGATGTTGGTGAAACCGAACTTCGGTACGCGGCGCTGGAGGGGCATTTGGCCGCCTTCAAAACCCGACTTGCGCTTGTAGCCCGAGCGCGACTTGGCACCTTTGTGGCCCCGGGTAGAGGTGCCACCACGGGTCGAGCCTTCGCCACGACCGATGCGCTTCTCGTTTTTGGTCGAGCCGTAAGCGGGCTTGAGATTGCTGAGGTTTAACATGACAGGACGAGCTTACAGGTTGGTTACTTCGAGCAGGTGCTTGACAGCGTGGACCATGCCCAGGATGCTGGGGTTGGCTTCGTGCTGGGCGGTGCTGTTGAGTTTGTTCAGGCCGAGGGACTGAACGGTGCGCTTCTGCCGCTCGGGGCGGTCGATGGCGCTGCGGACGAGCTTAACTTGAATTTGGGCCATCGTTACTTAACCGTTGAAAACGCGGGAGAGGGAGATGCCACGGGCTTGGGCAATTTGCAGCGGGTCGCGCATTTTAGCCAGTGCGGCGAAGGTGGCCTTCACCACGTTGTGGGGGTTGGACGAGCCTTTCGACTTGGCCAATACATCCTTGATGCCGGCGCTCTCGAACACGGCACGCATGGCACCACCGGCGATAACGCCCGTACCAGCAGCAGCCGGCTGAACCAGCACGAAACCGCCGCCGAAACGGCCTTCCATGACGTGGGGCACGGTGTGCTTGTACATCGGCACTTTCACGAGGTTCTTCTTGGCATCATCAATGCCCTTGGCGATGGCATCGATTACTTCGTTGGCTTTGCCGAGGCCGTAGCCCACGGTGCCGTTGCCGTCGCCCACGACCACGATGGCCGAAAAGCTGAAGCGGCGACCGCCCTTCACCACTTTGGCGACGCGGTTGATGGCCACTACTTTTTCTTTCAGGTCAGAATCCGGGCCCATGCGGCTGGTTTCCTTGTTGCGGTCGCGGTCGTTGCTCCGCTGCCGGTCGCCGCCACCGGGACGATTATTGTCGCGTTCTTGCGCCATGATAGTTTAGAAATTGAGGCCGCCTTCGCGGGCACCTTCTGCCAATGATTTTACGCGGCCGTGGTAGAGGTAGCCGGAGCGGTCGAACACCACTTTCGTGATGCCTTTCTCTTGGGCCACGACGGCGAGTTGCCGACCAACGGCGGCGGCTAGGGCCACGCCGTTGCCGCCCTCGGCGGTCACTTGCTTCGACGTAGCGGCGGCCAGGGTGCGGCCGGTCGTGTCGTCGATAATTTGGGCGTAGATGCCCGTGTTGCTGCGAAATACTGAGAGGCGCGGACGCTCCGTAGTACCGGCGACCTTCGTGCGGATGATGCGCTGAATGCGCTTCCGGCGGAGTGCTTTATCAAAAGCCATGATACGAACTTATTTGGAGGCCGTTTTACCGGCTTTGCGACGGATGATTTCGCCCACGAAACGCACGCCTTTGCCTTTGTAGGGCTCAACTTTACGCAACGAGCGGATTTTGGCGGCTACCTGCCCCAGCAACTGGTTGTCGATGCTGTTGAGGGTCACGATGGGGTTTTTGCCTTTGTCGGTGACGGCGGTAGCCGTGACAGTGGGCGGCAACGCGATGAACACGTTGTGCGAGTAGCCCAGGGCCAACTCCAGCGTGGTGCCGGCGAGGGTGGCCTTGTAGCCTACACCCACAAGTTCGAGCTTCTTCTCGAAGCCGGTGCTGACGCCGAGCACCATGTTGTTGATGAGCGAGCGGTAGAGGCCGTGCATGGCCTTGTGGCGCTTCTGCTCGGTGGGGCGCGTGACGGTCAGGGTGCCGTCTTCGACGGCGACGCTGATGTCGCGGTCCACGACTTGGGTGAGGGTGCCTTTGGCTCCTTTCACCGTGACGGTGTTTTCGTTATCGACCGATACCTGAACCCCAGCGGGCAGCGATATCGGCAGTTTACCAATACGAGACATTTGGCTAGTTGTTAAAGGACGGGACGGGTTAGTACACGTAGCACAGCACTTCGCCGCCCACGTTTTCGTTTTTAGCTTCCTTTTCGGTCATCACGCCTTTCGAGGTCGAAATGATGGCAATGCCCAGGCCGCTGAGGACGCGGGGCAGATTGTCGGCGGGCGAGTATTTCCGCAGGCCGGGGCTCGACACGCGCTCCAGCTTTGTGATGGCCGGGGCTTTGGTGGCGGGGTTGTACTTGAGGGCGATTTTGATGGTGCCCTGCACCGAAGCGTCGTCAAACCGGTAGCTCTGAATGTAGCCCTTGTGGTAGAGTACTTTCGTGATGGCCTTTTTGATGTTGCTGGCCGGGATTTCTACTACCCGGTGGTTCGCCTTGATGGCGTTGCGTACCCGGGTCAGGTAGTCGGCAATGGGGTCGGTATTCATTGAGAATTAAATGCGTCCGCTTTTTTCGGAGTGCAAAGATAAGAAAATTTCGCCGGGTTCCCAAACAGGGGGCCAGCGAAATTTCGGTTAAGACTACTTGGCTTGCCCGGCGACGGTGCAGCCAATGGTTTCTTTCGGCAACCTGCCAAAGGGGTTTCGGGGGGCAAAGGTACGGAAAGCGGGGGCGGATTTGCAAGGTAGCGCCGAAAAAAACCGACAATTACTTGCCTGATTTCTTCCGAAACATACCGCTTTCTAACCAACAAGGCCCGTTGCACGGATGCGCGACGGGCCTTGTTTTCTAACTGATTTGTCAGCCGTAAACCTCTCTAATTGAGAATTTTAGTTTGTCGGACCACTGTCGGCGCGAGCCTCAATAACGGCTTGAACGCTGCTGGGGACGGCCGAAAGGATGTCGTAGCCAGTGGCAGCTTCAATGGCATCGACGGTGGTGCGGTAGCTGCCCCAGGTGGTGGCCAGGGTTTGGTTGTTGGGGGTGTTGATGGCGATGACGCGGGTGGCGCTCGTGATGCGGCTGGCATCGCCGGAGCCGTTGGGGAGGACAACAACAACTTTCCAGCAGTTGCTGGGCACGGTGATTTTGCCGCCCGCGATAGTGGTAGTGAAGCCGTTGAGGCCCGTGCCGCCGCTGCCGTAACTGCCGCAGATGATGTACAACTCGTTGCCGGCATCGCTGAGGGTGCGGCAGTAGGTTTCGAGGCCGGCCCAGGTGCGCTGGTTGTTGTTGGCCGATTGGGGCATCATATTGGTCATGAGGAAGGTGGCCGAGTTGTCGGCTACGGAGGCATTGCGGTCAGCCGAGGGGCAGTTGTGGCCGCGGTCGAAGCCGGAGCCGGTGTAGCTGCTGCTGGTGGCGCGGAACCAACCGCTGGGCAGGGTGGCATCCGAAGCGAAGTTGTCCTGGCGGGCGGTGCTGCCGGTCCAGGCGCTGCTCAGGTGCCAGCTTACCCAGTTGGGCTTGCCTTTGTCGCGGCTGTAAGAGAGGCTATACTGGCTCTTGGTGAGCAGGTAGTTGTTGGGCGAATTAGTGGCATCGACCACGGCCCCGCTGGGGTTGCCGAGGGCGAGGTTATTGTCGCGGGTGGCGGTGGCATCCGAACTGACGATTGCGGCGGCCGGGGCGGGTGCAGTTTCCATGTCTTTGGAACAAGACACGGCCAGAACCGAAACAACGGCAAAGGCTGCGAGGCGGGTAAGGGTACGGTTCATGCGAGCGGCAATGGGTTTTATAAGGGTGAGTTTTGTTGGGGCAAAGGTGGTACTTTTTTGCGGCGTATGAGTTAAGGCAGTATTAAGAATGGGTTTTCAATGTAATTTATCTTCGAACAAAATATTTTGCAAAGCATTTTATTTACTCTGGTTAGAAGAATGAAGGTGTGCGAAGCGGTTGAGGCGGAAAGCAGTAGCTGGCAGGGCTTTTCCAAGCGAGGGTTTTGCTGTGCGCTGTACTGTGGTAGCAACCCATACATTATGGTGCCTTGCGGTGGTCGCCAAACGTTTGTTTCTCAGACAGCAGGCCCGGTTCGCATCAGCAGGGCAATTTGTCGCTATTAAATTTTGAAAACCTTGGTTTATGCGACCAAACCGCCTACTTTTATGGCGTTGAAACGTGCGGTTGAGTCTGTTTTTTCTTTTTCCTCTTTTTCCGTTTTCCCATGCACACGTTTACACGCTTGTTTGCTCTGCTGCTGTTGGTGGCGGGCCTCACACCTTTAGCGCACGCCTCGCATATTCAAGGTGGTACGCTGACGTACACTGCCCTCGGCAACAACCAGTACCGGGTGGTGCTGAAGCATTTTCGGGATTGCTCGGGCATTCCGGCACCTGCTAATGCCACATTGAACTGTCGCAACAATTCTCCCTGCATCAGCCCCGTGGTCGTTTCGGCCACAATGGCCCGTCAGGGCAACCCCGTTTATGGCAACCAATATTGTGCAACGCTTTCGGGTATTTGCACCCAGTCCGGCCCGGCTAACTACGAAGCGAACACCTACGTGGCCACCGTAACCCTGCCACCAGCTGCCACTTGGGTCTTAAGCAGTGAGGATTGTTGCCGGCCCGGCACAGCCAACCTCACCGGCAATAATAGTTTTCGCTTTGAAACCGTGCTACACAATCAGGTGACGGTGGGCGGCGCAACGCAAACTATCGCCAACACCTCGGCGGTGGCCAGCAACCTACCGGTGTTCTTCATTCCCTGGAAGCAGCTTTCCATCCTCGGCAACAGCGCCTTTGATGCCGACGGCGACTCACTGGTTTACTCGCTGGTGAATCCACTGGAGAACTGCGGCGTTTCATCGCCCTATGCTCCCCGGCCGGCGGGGCAATACGTCACCGGCATCATCAGTCAGAGCCCACTCTGCATCTTTAGTCCTACGGCTCTGCCGGCACTTTACACCGCTGCACTCCCCGTGAACGTGACCATTGACACGACCGGCGCTTGCCCCCTCCGCACCAGTACCCCGCGCTTTCAATTTGATGCCGCCACCGGAAGTATTGCTTTAGAGCCAGCTATTTATGATGCCGTAGCTCCGTCAGCGGATGGCCGCAACAAGTACGTAGTAGTCGTCCAAATCCAGGAGTTGCGCCGCTTGAGCGGGCAGTGGGTGGAAGTGGGCGTGACGCGCCGCGAGCTGTTTCTGACGGTGTACGATTGCGGCACCAACGTGCCGCCGGCCCTGGCCCGAACCGCTACCCTGCACATCGGCACAGCCCGTCGGACGCAGCCGCTGAACCAAGTCATTCCGGTGCTGGCCGGCGAGCCGGTGGTGCTGGATTTGATAGCGACCGACCGCAACGCGGGCCAAAGCGTCACGATGAGCCTAGCTTACAACGCCGTACCCGGTGCGGTGCTCAACACCACGGGCGCAGGCTTGGCCCGGCTAACCTTCACGCCGCCCCAGAACCTGCCCAGTGGCACCTACCGGGTGGCCGTGACGGCGGAAGACAATAACTGCCCCCTCAAAGGCCACGAAACGCAGACGCTGGTTTTCCGCGTGAGCGCAACCACGTTGAGCACCCGTGCCGGTCGGGCTGCAACGGCGGTGGCCGCCTGGCCCACGCCGTTTGCCGGAGCGGTGCAGTTTCAATTGCCAACGAGCGGTGCTAAAACGCTGACTGTAACCGATGCGCTGGGCCGCAACGTGGCTACGCTGCTCACGAGCGCCACTGGGGCCGGACGCTGGCAGCCGGACGCTGGCTTGGCTCCGGGCTTGTACCTGGCCCGCACGGCCGATGGCAGCGCCGTGGTGCGGCTGTTGTATCAGCCGGAGTAAGGCAGCTAATTAAACAATAAAGTGAAACCAAGTAACAAAGCCCCGCCGATGTCATCGGCGGGGCTTTGTCGTTTCCCTTTTGCAGTACGGGGCTACTCGTCGCTGCTGAGCTTGCCACCCGTGACGTGAACGAGGCTGCCGGTCATGAACGAGCCGTCTTGCGAAGCCAGCAGCACGTAAGCGGGGGCCAACTCGTCGGGCTGACCGGGGCGTTTGAGCGCGACTTCGTGGCCGAACTTTTCGATTTCGGCCAAGGGCATGGTGCCGGGGATGTTGGGTGTCCAGACGGGGCCGGGCACGACGCAATTGACGCGGATGTTGCGCTCGCCCAAGTAGAGGGCCAGGCTTTTGGTGAGGGCGTGAATGGCGGCTTTGCTGGCGGCGTAATCCACCAGAATTGGAATACCGGTGATGCCCACGATGCTGCCGGTGTTGATGATGCAGTCGCCGGCCTTGAGGTGCGGGATGGCGGCCTGCGCCATCCAGATGTAGCCCAGAATGTTGGTGTCGAAGGTGCGGCGGATTTGTTCTTCGGTGATGTCCTCGAACTTCTCCTGGCTTTGCTGGAAAGCGGCGTTATTCACCAGAATGTTGAGGCCGCCGAGTTCGGTGCGGCAGCGGCGAACGACCTGCTTGCACTGTTCCGGCTCGCGCACGTCGGCTTGCAATACGAGGCACTTTCGACCCTCTTTTTCAATGAGTTGTCGGGTGGTTTCGGCATCGGCCGTGTTCTCGTTGAAGACGATGGTTACGTCGGCTCCTTCTTTGGCGAAGGCCAGCGCCACGGCCCGCCCAATGCCCGAATCGGCCCCGGTGATGAGGGCGATTTTGCCTTCCAGCTTACCCGCAGCGCGGTAGGCCCGCAGGTCGGTTTGGGGCTGAAGCTTCATGTCGGCCTGCCGGGCTGGGTAGGGCAGCGTCTGGGCCACGGCCTTCATGTCGGTGGCGGTGGGGCGGCGCGGGGCTTTGGCGGGGGCTTTTTTGGCGGGGGCCGCTTTGGCGGCGGGCTTGGCTTTGGCGGCAGCGGCCACTTTGGCGGCGGAGGTTTGGGGCTTGGCAGCGGGCATGGCAGGACGGGGCAAAAGGGTGTCCGGCACTGTACGCAGATTTGGCGCGGCAGGCTGCGCGGGCGGCACGACGGGGCCCGTTAAATACCCCTGTCAGTAAGACCGGTGCGGAATTTTCAACCAGCTGTCACGCAGTGTTTCGCCGTGTTGAGACGCAGTGATTGGCAGTGTGAATGGGGCAGAATGCTGCGTTTCGACATTGCATGGAATGAATTTCCTCGGCCACTGCAAAAGCCCTTTTTAATCAAAAAGCACCTTCATCTCGACGCGGCGGTTGCGGGCGCGGCCGGCGGCGGTTTTGTTGGTGCCGACGGGGCGGGCGCGGCCGAAGCCTTCGGCGCGGATGTGGGCCGCCGGCGCGGCGCGCCGCACGAGGTAGCGCCGCACGGCCGCCGCCCGCTGGCGGGAGAGCAGCAGGTTGGCCGGGGCCGGGCCCACGTTGTCGGTGTAGCCCGTCAGGCGCAGCCGGAACGCGGGCCGGGCCACGAGCAAGGCCGCCAGCTCCTGGAACGCGGGCAACGACTGGGGCCGGATAACGTCGCGGCCGGTTTCAAACGCCAGGTTGGCGAAGGCCGTTTTCAGCACCTTTATTTCTTCGGCTTTCAGCGCCGGGCAGCCCTTGTTGGCGGGCAGGCCGGGGGTGAGGGGGCAGGCATCGGCGGGGTCGGACACGGTGTCGCCGTCGGTGTCGGGGAGGTAGTCGTTGCTGTCTGCCCGGCGGTAGAAGGCGATGTGACACCCCGTCGGGCCGCAGCCCCAGAAGTCAGTGGTCGCGTCGCCCGAAGCCAAGTCGGCGGCCATTCCCGCGCTTTTCCAGCTGCCGCCCAGCTTTTCCACGAACAAACCGATGTCAAGCGCCTCGCCCGTGTTGTTGCGCACAATGTAGGCCAAGTCATTGGAACCACCGCAGGTGCGGTCGTTTTTCCACGGCCGTTTGCCAGGGTGGCGTTTGAGCCTGGGCGGCCAGCCCGGCCAGTAGTAGCCCGCAAAAAAGTAGCCGCCGCCCAGCCGAGCGGATGCAAACGAAAAAAAAGGAATGTACCATGACTGAATAAAACTGAAAGCCACGAGGATACGCAGCAAGAAGCAGCGCCTGACCTCGCCCCGACGACCCGTCTTGGGCAGCAAGTCACTGACCTCAGTTGTCTGGCGGTTTGGAGGGCACCCATCATCCCCGCCCCAGCGACCAGCACCAGGGTCGGGGCAGAAGGCCCGTCACTACCAGGTTCCGGCACCCGAAGCCGGATAGGTTCGGTTTGCCAGTAAATCCTGCACGATACAAGTGAAAGTGAAACTCCTGGCCCCGGTTTTAGTCACCGTTCCGCTGGCGCTGGCATTCCCGGTGGTGGTCCCGGCCCAGAGGTTGCAGGTACTGTTGTTTTGATAACCATCGGCGATGGGGTAGCTGCCGCTGCTTTGCTGGGGCATATTATAAATCACAAAACTGGCTCCGGTGCCAACAATTACCACGTTTATCCCGGTACACCCGGCCGTTGTAGATGGGGTAGCACCGCATAAGCCAGCATACGACTGCCCATTGACCGTGAAGCTGCCGCTGCCGTTACCCCCGCCGCCACCCCCGCCGCCGCCGCCGCCCGCTGGCGTACAGTTGCTGGTGGTGATGGTGCCTGCCGTGACCGTTGCGTTTTGGGTGGGGGCGGCAAGCGACACCCGCTGCCCGCCCGCCGCGACGGTGTAAGGGCCGACGGTGGTGGCTTCCACTTTGGCCCGGTACTTTCCGTTTTCATTGGTCTTGGTCACGTACTTGTTGTAGGGGTCGAGTGTGATGACCACCTCCACGCCGGCCGCCGGCTGCCCGTCCGAACACAGGACGGTACCGGTCAGCGTTCCGTATTGAACAAATGCGTCCAGGTTCTGGTAAAGCGTGATACAGGGCATGAAAACCTCTTGTCCGCTCATCGTCACGGCGGCCTCGCCGCTCCACTTGCCGGTGGCCGGGTTGTAGGCCCAGGCCTTTGCGCCGGTGGTGGCGGGGGCGGGGGTGCCGGCGGGCAGGGTGATGCCCACTTTCACGGTGGCCGTGGGGGTTAGCGCGTTGCCCAAACCGTCCACAAACGCGGTGGCCGTGAAGCCGTAGCTTCGCATTCCGCCTTCGGTGCCGGCGGCGTTGGTGGCCAGCAAATCGCCGCCCGGCATGGCACGGGCAATGTTGGCATCGTTGGCACTCACGTATTTGGCGCTCACCGTGACGGGGCCGCTGTAGGTGCTGCCATCGGCCTTGCGGAAGGCCCCGGCCGGAGCCGTGACCCGGATGCCAGGGGCCGACACCTGACCGCCGGATGCCGGGATGGTGCCGAGTTGGGTCTTGGCCAGCATCACGAGGCTACAGTTCATCGACGAGCCATCGAGGTTGTCCACGTTGCTGTAAGCCGGAAAATAGCCGTCCTTGCTGGCCGTCAGCTGAAAACTCGGGGCCTTGCTGTCAACGTCGTTGAACACAAAGGCACCATCAGCACCCGTGGTGGCATTGGAAGTGCCCAACGTGAGTTCGACCCCGGCCATTGGCACGCTGGAATCATTGACGACGGTGCCACTGATGGTGAGCTTTTTCACTGCCTCTTCATCTTTCTTGCAGGCCGTCAGCCCAAGCAGGAAAAGACAAAAACAGGGTAATAAGCAGCGCATGAAGCGCACGGGATTGGAATCGTACATGACCAGTTGATTGATTAAAGGAGTGAATGGTGAGTTGGGTAAGCGGTGCGCTTACTGAAGCTGTATGCGCATACAGCCCCCTGCCGTGACGGTGGCTGTGCCGTTCCAGGTCAGCCCCGTACACCGCCCCGAATAGCTGTAAGTGCCGGGAGGCAGGGTAAAAGAAGCCGTGCCGGAAACGCCGCAGCCGGGGCTGCCAGAGGAGAAATAGTTGGCAATACCCTGGGTGGCTCCGTTCACCGTAATGGCGATGGTGCCGCACCGGTGGTCAGTGGCAGTCCAGAAGGTGAGCGAACCAGTCGTGCTGCCACCGCCGCCACCGCCACCCGTGCTGCTGCTGTACAAGCGCAGGGCCGAACATTGATTCGCGGCGACGGTGACGGTGCTGCTCCAGGTTCTGCCGCCGCCGCTGGCCGAGAAAGGATAAGTGCCTGCTGCCAGCCCGCTGAAAGTAGCCGCGTAAGAAGCTCCACAGGCGGGCACGGAAGGGTAGGAGCCAGATAGAGAACGGGTGGTTCCGTTCAGCGTTACGCTCACTGTGCCCAGGCTTTGGTCGGTCCAGAACATGGCATTGCCCGTGCCGCCACCGCCCGTGCCGCCACCGCCCGTGCCGCCGCCGCCCGACGAATACATCAACTCCATGGAAAAGCATTGGAGGTTGCCCACGGTTGCGTTGCCACTCCAAGTGGCCCCGTTGGTGCTGGTGGCAGTGAAGGGATAGGTGCCACCCACCAGGTTCACAAAAAGCGCCGAATAAGGGTCGCCGCATGGTGGAGCGGTGGCACTGTTGCCTGTTATTTGAGCAGTCTGGCCCACCATGTTCACCGTGATGGTGCCTGCGTTTGGTTTTGCCCAAAACATAACGGTGCTGTTTCCGCCGCCCGTGCCCCCGCCGCCCGTGCCCCCGCCGCCCGTGCCCCCGCCGCCCGTGCCCCCGCCGCCCG
>JANYFQ010000093.1 GCA_025362615.1 Hymenobacter sp.
TTTCTTTTTCGAGGCGTTCGGCCCGCACCGCCGCCTCGCGCCACTGATAAAAAAACGCCCGGCTGTGGTTGAAAAGCGAAATGATGACCGTGACGATGAGCGGCAGCAGCAGGTTCCAGTACATTTGCCCGGTGCCGGGGCGGACGAGCGGCTGCCCTTGCAGGAGCAGCAGCACCACGTTCATCGCCAAAATCACGGCCATCGACCCGCCCAGCGACACGGCCAGCGTGAGCAGCAGCCGCCGGCCGGGCCGCTCGGTCCAGGTGTAGCGGCGGTTCATCCAGCCCACGAGGTAGCCGTTGGTCAGCCACAGCCCCGTCGAGTACATGAGGGTATAGCCGTAGGTGATGGCGAAGTTCTGCCAGCTCTTGAGCGCCTGCGGATTGACGACAACGCTGATGACGACCGACACCACCAGCAGCGTTTTGAGGGCCCGCACCACATTGGCCACCGAGGCCGCCTGCGGCATGAAAGCCGCATCAAGGGCATTGGTGGGCGGCGGGGCGGGGGTCATGGCGAGGGTCATGGCGAAAGTGAGGCAGTAAAGGTCGGACGGTTTCGGTTTTGGGGGTTGGGTTTTTGGGGTTCGGTTTTGGGGTGTTGGGGCGGAGTTTCGCCGCAGCGCCCAATACCGAACACCGCTCCCGGCCGGGCTACTTGGCCGGCGCGTTGATGGCGGCCAGGTTGGCCTCGGCCATTTTCTGGCCCCACACCGGGCTTAACGCACTGGCGGGCTTGAAGGCAGCGAAGAGCGCCAGGGCCTTTTCGTAGAGCGGCTTGGCTTTCTCGCCCCCGCCGCCGAAGAAAGCGGGCCGGAAATACAGGTCGTTGCCCAGCACCAGGTACACGCGGGGGTTGTTCGGGTTCAAAGCTTTGGCCTCGGCCAGGGCTTCCTGCACCTGGCCGGTGTAGCGCGGCCCGCGCAACATGGGCGACACCATGATGCGGCCTTGCAGCACGTAGGCTTGCAGCACGAGCAGCTCGGCGCGGTCGGCCCCTTTCAGCTTCAGAGCTGCGTCGATGGCGGCCTGGGCCTGGTCGAAAAGCTTGTCCTGGGCCTCGCCGTCGGAGCCGGCGAAACCCAGTTTGACGCAGGCGCGGGCCTGGTAATAGCGCGGCTCCCAGGCAGTGGGGGCGGCAGCGGCAATGCGTTCCAACTGTGCCCGCGTGGCCTGAATAGCAGCCGGCGTTTTGGCGGCATTCTGCGCTTCGATGACGTCGAGCATGGCAATGGTGTAGGCATCCGGGGCGGCGGCCGGGGCGGCGGCGGCCACCGGCGCGGCCGAAGCCAGGGCCACGGTTTTGGGTTGGGCAGCGGCGCTAAAAGTAGCAGCCGCGAGGGCGAGGGCGGTGAGCAGGGTCTTCATGGTGAGTGGGGTTGGGTAGCGCGGGTTTTCAGCCCGCGCAGTGAGTAAATTGAGCGAACACCGGGGCCACCGGCGTTTCGATGCGTCAAAGGTGGCGGGCCGGGGCAGCGCCGGCAACTGCTTGTTGCCGAAGCGTCGGATGAGGCGGATGAAGCGTCGGCGGGGGCCGATTGGCGGGAAGCGGGCCGGGGGTTTTCGGCGCTGGCGGACAAAGAAAAAGCCGCCCCCAACGGGGCGGCTCAATCGGTTTCGCCAACGAGGGCGCGGCACCGGGCCGTCCCATCGGGGGTTTCAACTGGGCAGCAGCTTCAATACCCCGTCGGTGGCGAGGCCCACGGCGACGATGGCGACGTAGAACAGCAGGTAGCCCAGCGTGTAAGCAAAAAACGCCCGCACGTAGCTGCCCGCCTTTTTCGGCCCGAAAAACTGCCCGATGGCCCACGTCGGATAGCCGAAGCCTACCACGACCAGCCCGATGCTGTAGGCCCGCTCGCCCAGCAGGCCCACCAAGCCGGCCGACACGGCCAGCAGCAACATCTCCTGCCCCATCACGAAACAGAGCAGCACCATCACCTCAAAGAAATTGTAGGGCTGCCGCCGAAAAAACAACCGAACGCCGAAGGCGTAAAACCCCGCCGACAGCATATTAGCGTACCCGTAATGGGTTTGCACCCAGGCCATGATGCCGTTGATGCTCGACTCGCCAAAGCTCATCTGCACTTGCGCGTTGTAAATTTCGTCGGCGTGAAAAACGTGCGCCACCAGCGTGAACAACAGCGACGAAAAAACGAGGAACGCCACGGGCTTCATGTGCCGCTCGCGCTCGGTGCCGATGAAGGCGCGTACACTGGCTCCCGGCCGCAGCAGCAGCTCGCGGGCCGTGTACAAAAACCCTTTTTCGAGGTGCAGCAAGTGCTGGATTTCGTGCGCCACGTAGTGCCGGTCGATGCGCCGGGGCGCGGCGGGTGGGCCGGGGTGCTCGGTTTCGCCAACGAGGGCGGGGCGGTGGGCACCTGTCGGTGGGGTGGCGGGCAGGGCCGGGAGCGGGTCGGTGGGGAGGGGCATTGCCGGGGGGCAGTGAAGGGAGCCGTCGGCACCGACGGCAATAGAACAAGCACCCGCAAGTTAAGGGCCGCCGCGCCCGGAAAGCCGGCCCGGCCGGTTGCGTCAAACCAGCTCGATGTCCATCGTGCGTATCAATCCCGCCTCAAACGTGTAAACGTGCTTCACCAAGCCATCAAAAAGGACGCTGCCCTGCAAGTCCTGCACGTTCTGCTGCACCGTCACTTCGAGGCGGCCGTCGGGCCGTTCGGCAAACCCGACGGGTTCGACGCGGGGGTTGATTTCGTTCCACTGCCGCGTCCAGTACGCCCGGATTTCGGCGTGGCCGCTGATGTAGCCGCCTTCCCAGGCTTTGGACCATTGCACCCGCGGCTGCATGGTGGCCAGGGCCGCGCCGATGTCGCGGGCGTTGAAGGCGGCGTAGGCGCGGTGGAGGAGGGCTTCGGATGGAGTGGGCATGGGCGGTGACTTTTATGACTTGGCAAATGTAAGGAGCCGGGGGCAACGACCGTTGCCCGCCGCACACGGCGTTGTTCATCAACGCCCTACCGCCCCGGCAAATGCCGCTGCAACACCTCCACCAACTCGTAAACGAGCGTCGTGGACTCTTGGTAAGCCGGGCCGGTGCCGTCGGTGGCCCACCGTTCGGCCCCGGCGCGGGCGCGGCCAACGGCCACCGCCCGGCGCGAGGTGTGGCCCGGCCGGGTGCCGGGGTCGTCGGCTTCGAGCAACTCGAAAAGTTCGCGGCTGACGTGCTTGCCCCGTGCGGCATCGTAGCGGACGCCGGGGTTGGCGGCGGTTATCAGGGCTTCGAGGCGCTGGCCGCATTCGGCGCGGCCCAGGCCGCCGCCCTGGTGGTCGAGGAAATGCAGCAGCAGCCAGTACTCGAATGCTTGGTTGGAATAGGCCACGCGCAGGCCCTGGCCCGTGGCCCGGCCGATGGCGGCGTGGAAGTCGCCCGGCGGCGTGTCGTCCTTGTCGAACACGCACCAGACTTGCTCGTAGGGCTGCTGGCGCGGGGCGGCAGCCCGCAAGTCCAGGGCGGCCTGCACCAGCTTGGCGGGGTCGAAGGCCAACCCCACCGCCTTGATGTCGGCGGTGGCCAGCGCGAAGTGCCGGAAATATTCGACCTCCGTCACCGTGCCTTGGCACACGATGAGCAGCAGCGGGTTTTCGGCGCGTGTGGGGGCAGCCCGCCCCAGCGGCCGGGGCTGCCGCCGACTGGCGGCTTGGTCGGCTTGGCGCTTATCCTTTCGCGTCATGGCGGGGCGCGGTTTCGGGGGTGGGTTCGGGGGTGGGCAGGGCACCAAAATCGCCCAGGTAGGGCACGGCCCCGTACTTGCCGCGCACGTAATTGGCCTCGAAATTATCGTCCTTGCGAACCTGGTCGGTCTTGAAATCGGCCAGCGAGTAGAGGCTGGCCTCGCCGTAGCGGTTTTTTTCGGTGAACCAGATTTGGTCGCGCCGGAAGTTGCCCGACGACAGCAGGTTCGTGTCGTGGGTGTTGAAGAGGAGTTGGGCGTTGAGCGGGTTGGTGATTTGGGAATTGAAGAGGTGGACGATTTTGCACACGAGGTTGGGGTGCAGGCGGGCATCGAGTTCGTCAATAACGAGCAACCGACCCAAATTGAGCGCCGACAGTACCGGCCCGGCCAAGTCGAACATTTTGCTCGTGCCAGCCGATTCATCCAGCGATAACGAAAATTCGATTGGCTCGACGGGTTCGCGGGCATCGCTGTACGCCCGGCGCAGGGTTTTGACATCCGCGTGTTGTTCGGCTGACCAATTCCTTAGCTGTCCTCCGGCATCTTCCGAGCTTTCTTTATCAAAAATCAACTCCTTTTCTCCTGCTCGCAACTGTTCAATGTCCAAGTCGGCTTTATCCAGGAAACCGGTTACATCTTGTTTTTCAAGCGGATGGCGCAGTAAAACAAGGGTCAAGGCTCGCTCCCATGCCCCATCGCGTCCGGCAAGAATAATAAGGTTTTCAAACCACCTCAGCATAGCTACCGCCCGAGGTTGGTTGAATTGCGCCGCCACCGATAGCAACAACGCATTTTCGCGCACGGCGGCGTTCTTCACCAACTCGCCCACGATGCCCCCGAACTGTTTAGGGTGAAACGTAATGTCCTGCCCGTTGCGGTAAAAAAGCTCCACTTCCGGCGCGCTACGCACCTTTTTGGCAGTTCGCATGAGGAGCCATTCCGCTTCTACCCGCGTCGCGGAAACCTCAAAGCCATAGCGGTACAATATCTGTTGCTCGACAACTTGAATTTCAAATTCGGAAGCCGCCGCCGCTGCCGTCGGGTTGAGCCGAAACGGCTGTACGCCTGTGGATTTACCTACCTGACCATTCACGGAAGACTCCCGCACAAACACCTTCATAAACTCCATTGCCTCCACCAATTTGCTTTTACCGCTGGCGTTGGCTCCGTACACCACGGCGCTTTTCAGCAGGCGCAGGCCAAAGGCGGGCAGTTCCACCACGTTGTCGGCTTCGCGGGTTTTGTCGGGCGAGGCCACCAGGCTCCACTCGGCTCGCTCGCGGAAGGTGCGGAAGTTGCGAACGCTGAAACTGACGAGCATAAGACGGGTTTTTGAAGAAGATGCCGCAAATGTATCGGTTATCTTTCGTAACCCTAGCCGCATAGGGCGGGCGGGCGCAAGACCGCCAGCGGCCAGGGGCCGGACGAAGCCCTTCGGGCGATTTGCCCGGCCCCTGCCCTACCGGCCCTAATCCGGCGACTGGTTCAGGTCCACCTTTTTCTTGCCCAGGGTGATGAAGCAGCCCACGAACAGCATCCGGGGAGCGCCGGGGGTTTGGGCCACGCGGCCGTACTGGCCGTTGGCATCGGGGGTGGCGGCGTAGCGGTAGCCGAAGATTTGGCTGGCCCCCAACACGTTGCTCACGGCGACGTGCAGGATGGTGAACTGGCCAAACAGCGTGGTGAGGTAGCTGGCGTTGAGGCTCAGGTCGTGGTAGGCGGGGGTGCGGGCCTGGTTGAAGCCGGGCAGGTTAGGGTCGTGGTAGCTGCGGGGGCTGGTGAGGGCGTAGGTGCCGCCGATTTGGGTGTGGATTTTCGGCACCCAGTACTTGGCCACCACGCTCAGGCTGTGCCGGGCGGCGAAGGTGGGCACGTTGGCCACGGGGTCGGCGCGGAAGCGGCGCTCGGTGTCGAGGAAGCCGTAGCTGACCCAGTAGTCGAGGTTTTTGACGGTGGTGCGGTCGCGCCAGAACACGTCGAGGCCCTGGGCGTAGCCGCCGCCGGCGTTGGCGTAGGCGGCGGGGCTGGTGGTGCGGGCGGGGTCGTAGGCGACGAGCTGGGCGTAGGTTTTGCGGTAAGCTTCGGCCCGCAGGGTGCGGGTGCCCACCACGCGCTGGTAGGTCAGCAGCAGGTGCTGGGCGCGTTCAAAATGGAGCGGGGCACCGAAGCGGAGCAGGTCGGGGGTGGGCGACTGGTAGAAGTGGCCCCAGGCGGCCGAAAGCTGGCTGTTGGCCCCCGTTTGCAGGGCCAGGGCCAGGCGCGGGGCCAGGTTGGCGCGGCCCAGCCGGCCCGAATATTCGCCCCGCAGGCCCACGCGGCCCGCCAGCCGCCTGGTCAGCACCACTTCGCTTTCGGTGAAAACCGTGGCCCGCTGCTCGTCGAAACCCGCGTGCAACGCGGGCGCTTCGGGCGCGGCCTGGTAGGTTTGGCGGTAGCGTTGCACGAAGCCTTCGGCCCCGACTTTAAGGTTGAACCAAGTGGCGGCCGAGTCGTTGGTGAGCACGAGGCGGGCCACGGCCGACTGCTCCAGGTCGCGCACGGTTTGCACGTCGGGGCGGGCGGTTTGGTCGTCGCGGGTCAGGGCCAGGCCGGTACTCAGGCCCCAGCCGCGCCGCAACGGGGCGCGGTAGGTGGTGTTGAGGTACAGGTTGTCGTTGGCCAGGCCCACGGGGCGGCCGGCGGCGGCAAATGCGGGGTTGGCGTCGGGCTGGCGCAGGGCCAGGCGCTGGCGGCTGGCGGTGGCGTAAATTTTCAGCATCCCCCACTGCCCGGTGCGGTGGCGCAGGCTGAGGGAGCCGCCCTGGCTCTGGGGCGCTTTCTCCCAGCCAAACGTCTGGGGCACGAGGTTGAAGTACGGGCTCAGGTTGAGGTAGTCGGCCGTGAGGGCGAGCGAGGTGTTGGCCCAGCGCCGCGTCCGCGCCACCGACGCGCCCACCGACATCAACGACACGCCGGTTTCCGTTTCGGCGGCCAAATCGGTGGTTTGCAGGTTCACCACGGCACTCAGCGCCTGCCCATACTCGGCCGAGTAGCCGCCCGTGCTGAACACCGCGCCCTTGAACAGGAACGGCGAAAACCGCCCCCGCGCCGGCACCGTGCCCGGCACCGAGCCGGCGTAGGGCGCTTGCACGGGCAGGCCGTCGAGGTAGGTTTTGGTTTCGTGGGCCGCCCCGCCGCGCACGAAAAGCTGGCCGCTTTCGGGGTTGCGGGTGGTGCCGGGCAGCGCGTTGAGGGCCCCCGTCACGTCGCCCAGCGCCCCGGCGGTCGTCACGATGTCGAACGGCTTGAGGGCGGCCGAGCGTTTCTCGTCGCTGGCCTCGAA
>JANYFQ010000122.1 GCA_025362615.1 Hymenobacter sp.
GGCGGAACCGCGCCGCACCGCGCGGGGCCTGCACCTGGCTCAGGGTCAGCGCTGTATCGGAGCGCAATAGTTCCAGGTACGGCTGCAGGACGGCGTAAGTGGCGGTGGTGTCGGGCAAGGCCAGCACCGGCGACCGCACCGACGCGACGACCGGTGCCGCCCCGAGTGCAACCGCCGGGCCGGCAGCCTGCGCCCAGCCCGCCACTGCCTGTAGCAGCCCCCACATCAACAGCAGCACCTTCAACTTTCCCATGTTTCTGACACCTGCGCCGATACTTCTTTACGAAAAGTGCCGACGGGTTGGACTGCCGAATATCGGCCAAAGCAAGGCAAATGCTGTGGCTCTTGCATCCTGAAATAATAACAAAGTAAGCGCCGGGCCACCGCAGTAGCCGAAAATTTTGCTATACCCCACGTTACATTTTAAGTAACCGACCTTAAAAAACAAAGTTTAAGACGGACTTTTAATTGACGTATTTTATTGATAAACAATAGATTGAATAATCAGTAACATCGGCGGCAGGATTGGTAACCTACGGGCTAACACATGGGCAAGCGAAAGTTGCTACTTGCGTCGTCTTCCGGTTCCAACGCCAGTAGCTTGGAACGGAATGTCGGCTCATTTCAGCCCATCACCAACCCCCATTTCCCCACTCTCATGAGAACACCCCAACCCTCGTTCGTCGCGCTCCAGGCAGCGCCGCGGCTCCCCCTGCTGCTTCGGTGGCCTTGGTTGCTGACGTTGCTCGTCGGCCTCGCACTGGGCCTGCTGGCACCGCAACGCAGCCAGGCCCAGGCCCCGGCCAACGACCTTTGCACCAACGCCACGGCCCTCACCCCGGCCACGACCTGCACCGGCACCAGCGGCACGGTGGGCAACGCCACTGCTACCCTGGCCGATGGTAAGCTCGACGTATGGTATTCGTTCACGGCCACCAGCGCCGAGCACCACATTGTGGTAGTGCCCAATGCCGGAGCCAACAACAGCCCCGTGACGGAAGTGTACGCGGGTGGCTGCCCCACCAATGCCAGTGTGCCGGTGTCGTACAACTCCAGCTCCAGCAATACCCACCTCACCGGCCTCACCACGGGCCAAACATATCAGGTGCGGATATATGACTTCGGCAACGGCCCACTGACGCCTGCCGATGGCGCTTTTACCATTTGCGTGACGAAGCCCTTCTTGCCCACCCCGGCCAACGACTTGTGCAGTGCCGCCCAGGTCATCGTGCCAGCCACGCCCTGCACGAGCACCAACGGTACGGTGGGCGGTGCCCTGGCTAACCCTGGCTTGGATGAGAACGACGACGTGTGGTATTCCTTCGTGGCTACCAGCCCCCAGCATAACATATTTTTGACTCCTACCGGCGGGGCTGACCTCGTGATGGATATGTACACCAATACTTGCCCGACCAGCGCGAGTACCCCGCTTTTTCACAACGCCAGCAGCACCAATACCCTGGCCACTGGCCTCACGACGGGTGCAACTTACCTCGTGCGGGTGTCTAACTTTTACTCCGATGCGAGCTTCCTCTCGCCGGCGGCCGGGGCCTTTACCCTTTGCATTGATAACCTCAGCACCGCCCCCGCCAACGATGAGTGCGCCACGGCTACCGGCCTGGGCACCATCAACAGCACCTGCACCGCCACCAGCGGCACCTTATCCGGCGCTACCCAATCGGGGGTGGGCGGCGGCGCCGGCACCGCCGATGACGACGTGTGGTATTCCTTCGTGGCGACCAACGCCCGCGCTGGCGTGTACCTCACCAACACCGGCGGGCTTGACCTGGTGGTGGACCTGCGCTCGTCTCCTTGCGCCAGCACCAGCAGCATCCGCTACGGCAACCAGGCGGGTAGCGTAACGGGCACTGTGGACAGCGTGAGCGTGCATAACCTGGTGGTGGGCACCACTTATTTCGTGCGGGTTTATTCGTTTGGTAGCACGCCCGCCACGGCAGGCAACGGCACTTTTACGCTGTGCGTGACCACGCCCGGCGTGTGCGCCCCGCCCACGGCCCTCAACGTGACGAACATCACCAACACCGGTGCCCAACTGAACTGGACGGCGGGCGCGGCTGGGGTGCAATACAAGGTTGAATACGGTCCCACAGGCTTCGTGCCCGGCACCGGCACGGTGCTGACGACTGCTCTTACTTCGGCTACTATCTCGGGGCTGACTTCGGCCACTGCTTACCAGTTTTACGTGACGCAAACCTGCGCTTCTACGGTGAGCAGTGTGCGCGTCGGCCCGCAAGCCTTCAGCACCACGGGCCTGACTACGCTGAATGTCAACGCCACCCAAACCATCACCGGAACTTACGACATCGTACACATTCTGCCCACTGGCCACGCCACGCTGGGTGCCGACTTCACGGTGAACGTGTCGATGGACGTGCAGGACGGGGGCAGCCTCAACACCAGCTGCCACGCGGTGATGGGCACCGGCACCTTCACGCTCGATGCCGGGGCGCGGCTCTACATCTGCGACTTTGACGGTATTCGCCTCAACGGCAACAACACCGGCGACATTCAGGTGACGGGCACCCGCTCGTTTTCCTCCGATGCCTCCTACACGTACAACCGCAACAACAGCGGCCAATCGACCGGCGATGGACTGCCCGGCACCGTGCGCGAGCTGGAGGTAAACGGCAATGGCAACCTGCTCAGCACCACCAACAACTTGAGCATCAGCCGCACCTTGAAGATTACCAACGGCGATATCGACCCCAACGGCCAGACCCTGACGCTGCTTTCCGGCCCCACCGGCACGGCCCTGATTGCCAACACCGGCGGTTTTGTGCAGGGCTCCGTCCATGCCCAGCGCTACGTGAACAATACCCTGAACCCCGGCCTGGGATACCGCCACTTCTCGGCCCCGGTGCAAGGTGCCGATGTAAACCAACTGGCCACCAGCGGCTCGCCCATCATCACCAATCAGTTCTACAACAGCGCCACGGCGGCCGCGAAACCAACCATCACGCCCTATCCCACGGTGTTCGGTTACGACGAGACGCAAGTGAGCCTGGGCAACACCCTCGTTGATTTTGACCAAGGCTGGCAGTCGCCGGCCAGCAACGCGGCCACGCTCAACACCATGCGGGGCTACACCACCCAAGTAAGCGGCGGGCAAACGGTAACCTTCAGTGGACCGCCCAACAACGGGGCGCAGGCGGTAACTGGCCTGGGCAGAAGCGGCGGTGCCCAGTCGGGCTGGCATTTGCTGGGCAACCCTTACCCCTCGCCCATCGACTGGAGTACGATGACAACGGGTTTTGCGTCCACCGACAACCTGTTGAGTGTGAGCGGAGCCGTGTACGTGTTCCAGACCACTGGCCGCTACGCCGGCACCTACCGCAGCTACCAGAACGGTATGGGCGGCGGCAACCCCATCATTGCCAGCGGCCAGGGCTTCTTTGTCCGCAAAACTGGGCTCGGCTCGAATGGTATTGTGCGACTGTTCAACAGCAACCGCGTCACCACCTGGTCGGCCACCAACTCGACCCTCTACCGCACCGCCAACGACCCGCGTACCCACCTCGTGCTGGCCCTGGCCAGCCCCGGTGCGCCCGCCGACCAAGCCACGGTGTACTTTGAAAACGGTGCCAC
>JANYFQ010000126.1 GCA_025362615.1 Hymenobacter sp.
TAACGACCACACACGGCGGAAAGGGTAAGAGGGTACGGGGGTGAGAGGGTAGGAGTTTATAGTTAACGATAAACAGCGCTTCTCGTTACCACAACTTCTTACCCTCCTACCCTCCTACCCTCCTACCCCACATTGTACAGCTGCTCGTAGTATTCTTTGGCCATGCGACCGCTCTCGAACGCAGGCTCCACATCTTTCATGGCGGTTTTTACTACTTTGAGGAAGTTCTTGGGCTGGTCGTAGTAGAGCGGCAGCACGGTGTGTTCCAGCACGTCGAGCAGGGTGGTGGCTTCCTGGTCGTCCTTCACGTTGTCGGGCAGGTGCTCGTCGGCGTGGGCAATGAGGAAGCCGTTTTCGCCGTCGCGGCAGAACTCGGGAATCCAACCGTCGGCAATGCTCAGGTTCACGCAGGCGTTCATGGCGGCGGTCATGCCGCTCGTGCCGCTGGCCTCGCGGGGGAAGCGGGGCGTGTTCAGCCAGATGTCGGAACCCTTCTTGAGGGCGGCCGACAGGCCCAGCTCGTAGCCGGTGAGCACGGCGCAGTTCTTCATGTTGGCCGTGCGCTTGATTATTTCATTGAACAGGGCCACCGCGCCAAAATCCTTGGGGTACGGCTTACCGGCCCAGATTACCTGAATGGGGTGTTTGGCGTTGTTGGCCAGCGCCACGAAACGCTCGAAATGGCGCAAAATGAGGTCGGCGCGCTTGTAGGCGGCAAAGCGACGGGCCCACACGATGGTGATGACGTGGGGGTCGAAGACGTTGCCGGTCTGGTCGGCCACGATTTTGAACAGGTCCTTTTTCAACTCCTGCTTGCGGGCCAGCAGGGCGGCATCGTCCTTGGCCTTGGCGGCGGCGGCCAGCTGCGGGTCGCGCCAGTAGGTGCCGTTCTGGCTGTTGGTGATGGGGATGATGGGGCAGATGCCTTCGTAGTGGCCCCACATTTCGTTGGCCACCGTGCCATGCACCTTGCTCACGGCGTTGGCCTTGCGGGCGAAGCGCAGCGCGGTGAGCGTGTAGTTGAGCGCGTCGCCGTGGCCGATGCGGGCCACGCGGCGCACCTCGTCTTCCGGCATGGTCCCGAAAAAGGTCATATCGGTGAGCAGCTTCATGGGGCGCTCCTCGTTGCCGGCCAGCTCGGGGGTATGGGTAGTGAAAACCAGACGCTTCTGCACTTCGGCCAGGTTGCGGCCGTGCTTCTCGTAGAGGTAGAAGGCCAGCGGCAGGCCGTGGCCCTCGTTGAGGTGGTACACGTCGGTTTTCCGGCCGAGCACGTCGAGCAGCCGCCCGCCGCCCACGCCCAGCAGGTCTCTGGGCCACGCGGGCCGCCGCGTCCGGGTCGTAGAGGTGGTGCGAGATGGTGCGCGAGAGGAAGTCGTTCTCGACAATGTCCGTCGTGAGGAAGAACATCGGCGCGGTGCCGAATACGTCCGGGGCCAAGTACAGGGCCTTCACCTGCACGTCGGCCCCATGGATGGTGATGGGGAAAATGATGCCCGTGTCCTGCAAAAACGAATAGTGCTTGCGGCGAAACTCGGCCCGCATGCTCTGCTCGGGGTCGCGGTCCTGGTCGTAGTAGCCAAACGTCCATAGAATACTGATACCCACCAGATTCTGCTTCAGCTCGAAGGCTGAGCGCATGTGCGAGCCGGCCAGGAAGCCGAGGCCGCCGGAATAGGTCTTCAGGGCCTGGTCGACGGCAAACTCCATCGAGAAGTAGGCGGCCGCCGTCTTGTACTTGGCGGCGGGCGCGTAAGGTTTAAACGTAAATGCCATAAGCAAATGGGAGCCGGCAGCTCTCGGCCGCCGGAGTGAGAATGAGGGTGAAAAACGAAGCCCGTCCGGCCGGCCAAAGCCGACGAATGGCCCTGCAAGGTCCGAATCATTCACTGAAAAAGCGCACGTTATGACCGGGTTTTTCTGGACTGAACAAACGTTAGCGCCTTTTAATCATCTGATAATCAAAACAAAAAAGAATGTTTCAATTTGATTATTGCCCGATACCCGAGCTTCAACCGCTG